>NZ_DBJD01000018.1:0-22593 GCF_002297065.1 Treponema sp. UBA785
GCTGGCAGCCCCGAAGTTGCGCGGCGATAAGCCACGCAATGAGCCGATTTTGCGGCGAAGGGCGGACATAGCGACCCGAAGCGTAACGAAGTGAAGCGGAGGGAAACGCCAAAAATTATGGCACAGTTAATTTGCAAAAATCTTGTTTTAGGTTATGAATCAAAAATCATAATAAAAAATCTGTCGTTCAAGGTAAATTCCGGCGACTATCTTTGCATTGTCGGCGAAAATGGTTCCGGAAAATCGACCTTGATGAAGGCAATTCTTGGACTTTTAAAGCCGATTTCTGGCACAATCGAAACAGGAGACGGACTTTTGGCGGACGAAATTGGATATTTGCCGCAGCAGACTTTTGTTCAGAGGGATTTCCCGGCCAGCGTCTGGGAAATAGTTCTTTCTGGCTGTCAGAGCCGTTGCGGTTGCCGTCCGTTCTACAAAAAAGAAGAAAAAAAACTTGCCATGAAAAATATGAAAAAAATGGGAATTGCTCATCTTGCGCGCCGATGTTACCGTGAACTTTCTGGCGGACAGCAGCAGAGAGTCCTTCTTGCCAGGGCATTGTGCGCCACTCAAAAAATGCTTTTGCTCGACGAGCCTGTAAGCGCGCTTGATCCGGGAGCGCAGGAAGAAATGTACAAACTTATCGAAAATTTGCATAAAAGCGGAATTACGGTCATTATGATAAGCCACGACATAGACGCTTCGCTTCGCTTCGCAACCCACGTTCTGCACATTGGAAAAGAAATTTTTTTTGGAACAAAGGCCGAATTTGTGCATAAATCGACCTGCCCGGATTGCAATGGACAGATAAAGCGAATTATGGGAGTAAAACTTTTGTAATTTACGAAAGTTTTGTAAGTTTTTGTAAAAAAAGCAAAATTTCAACTTTTATAAATTGATTTTTTTTATTTTGGAGACGATTTTATGTCCACTTTAATCCATTATTTTAGTTTTTCGTTTGTGCAGTATGCGTTTATTGTCGGAGTTTTGATTTCGCTTTGTTCAAGCTTGCTTGGCGTAACTTTGGTTTTAAAACGGTTCAGTTTTATTGGCGACGGATTGAGCCATGTTGCGTTTGGAGCCATGGCGATTGCTGCGGTTCTTAATTTGTCGAACAATATGTATCTTGTTTTGCCATTCACTGTCATAGCCGCAATTCTCCTTTTGCGCACTGGAAAAAACACAAAAATTCAGGGCGATGCCGCAATTGCCGTCATAAGCGTTTCATCTCTTGCTCTCGGCTACCTTTTAATGAACATTTTTAGTTCGTCCGCAAATCTTGCAGGCGATGTCTGTTCCACACTTTTTGGTTCAACTTCAATTTTGACGCTTACAAAAGCCGAAGTTTATCTGTGCGTAATTCTCTCGGTTGCCGTAATTGCCGCATTTATCGTCTTTTACAACAAAATTTTCGCCGTAACCTTTGACGAAAATTTCGCTCAGGCTGTCGGAACCCACGCAAGCCTTTACAATCTGGTAATTGCCGTTATAATCGCCATAATAATCGTTCTTGCAATGAATCTTGTCGGCTCGCTTTTAATCAGCGCTCTGGTAATTTTTCCGGCGCTTTCAGCAATGCGCGTTTTGAAAAGCTTTAAAAGCGTAATAATTTGCAGCGCGGCGGTTTCTGTTGTATGTTCAGTTTCTGGACTTTTAATTTCAATTCTGGCAGGAACTCCGGTTGGCTCGACAATTGTTGCGGTCAATCTTTTTGTTTTTGTCGTATTTTCGGTTGCGGGGAAATTTCTAAAATGAAAAATCATTCTTTGTTTAAAAATTTTTTTGGCGAGCCGGCAGAAAATCTGCCGTCAGGCCATTCGCAGTTTCATTCAAAAATGGCTTTTTTGCCATTTTTGAACGCCTTCGGCGCTGCTGCTGTCCTTCTCGCGTTGACCTTAACCTTTGCTTCGTGTACAAAAAATTCAATTCAGCAAAAAAATCAGGAGCAATCAGAAAAAAAAGCCGGTTTTTCGGTAGATTTCGATCTTACAAAAATGAACTCAAATATGGTTTATGCCCAGGTTTTTAATCTTATGCTTGAACCGCAAAACTTCAACGGAAAAACTTTTAAAATAAAAGGAAACTTTATAAAATTAAACAGTCCGGATGGCCAGCCTTCTTATGCGGTAATCATAAAAGATGCTCTTGCCTGCTGTCAGCAAGGCCTTGAGTTCAAATACGATTTTGCCGGAAAAGAGCCGGTTATAGATCAGGAAATTACTGTAATCGGAAAATACACGCTAACAGAAACTCCTGACGGTTTTAGTCACAATTATCTTACTGCGCAAACTTGTGATTGACTTTTTACAATGGAAGAATAAACTTATAAAAGTGCACGAAGTGCGATTTTAATTTTATAAAATTTTATTAAATGGAGAAAAAGATGGATATTCGCTATTCAACTGGAAAAGAACCTTTTAAAACAATGACAACCGAAGAACTTCGCAAAGAGTTTTTGATTTCTAATATTTTTGTAAAAAATGATGTAAGCGCAGTTTACAGCCACATTGACCGCATTGTAACTCTTGGAGCAATGCCTGTAGATAAGAAAGTTAAATTGGACAAAAATATTGATCCAATGAAAGATTTTGGAGTTGACTTTTTCCTCCAGCGCCGTGAACTTGGAATGATTAACATTGGCGGTGACGGAATTGTTGTTGCTGACGGCGTTGAATACAAAGTAAATCATTACGACGCTCTTTATCTTGGTGCCGGAACAAAAGACGTTGTTCTCGAAAGCGTAGACAAGAAAAATCCTGCAAAATTCTATATGAACTCAGTTCCTGCGCACGTTTCTTACCCAAGCCGCGTAATTACTTATGAACAGGCAAACCACGTGCATGCAGGTTCTGCCGCAGAATCAAACGACCGCACAATCAACCAGTACATTCACCCGGATATTTTGGAAACATGCCAGCTTTCGATGGGAATGACCCATCTGGAAACTGGTTCGGTTTGGAACACAATGCCGGCTCATACACACGAACGCCGTATGGAAGTTTATTTCTATTTTGATTTGCCAGAAGACCAGATTTTGTTCCATTTTATGGGCGAACCTCAGGAAACACGCCACATAGTAATGCACAATGACGAAGCTGTAATCAACCCTTCTTGGTCAATCCATTCAGGTTGTGGAACAAGCAACTACACATTCATTTGGTCAATGGGTGGCGAAAACCGCACATACACAGACCAGGACTGGATTCGTACAACAGATTTGCGCTAGTAAAAAACTAAGCACAAAAAATATTAAATTATTAGAAAGCCCGGACTTTTTTGAAAGAAAATTCAAATTAGTCCGGGCTTTTTTTTGCGTGCAGTTTAAATAAAAACAAAAAATTGATATACTTTTGTGCAAAATTACAAATGTTCCGCGGTTGCGGGCAGTGAGGGTGGTATGATTAACGTTCCTGAAATGTTTGCGTGCATGGTTTTTAATGAAAGCGAAATGAAAAAAAGGCTTTCTGCGAATATTTATGCCTCTTTAAAAAAAACCATGGTGGAAGGCTGCCCGCTTGAACTCGGTGTTGCAAACGAAGTTGCCAATGCTATGAAAGACTGGGCGATTGAAAAAGGCGCAACTCATTATTCGCACTGGTTTCAGCCTTTGACTGGAATTACTGCCGAAAAACACGACAGCTTTTTGACGCCTGCTGCTGAAGGCAAAATTATCATGAGTTTTAGTGGAAAAGAACTTATAAAAGGTGAACCAGATGCCTCGTCTTTTCCGAGCGGCGGTTATCGTTCAACTTTTGAAGCCCGCGGTTACACAGTTTGGGACCCGACTTCATTTCCATTTGTAAAAGACCACACTCTTTGTATTCCAACCGCTTTTTGCTCTTACAACGGCGAAGCCCTCGACAAAAAAACTCCGCTTTTGCGTTCTATGGAAAGCTTAAACCGCCAGTCCCTCCGGATTTTAAAACTTTTCGGAAATTCTGCTAAGCATGTGACGACAACAATGGGCCCTGAACAGGAATATTTTTTGGTTGACGAAAAACTCTATGCCAAAAGACGCGATTTAAAAATGACCGGCAGAACGCTTTTTGGTGCTCATCCTGTAAAAGGACAGGAAATGGACGACCAGTATTTTGCCGCAATTAAGCCGCGCGTAATCGAATATATGGAAGATTTGAACGAAGAATTGTGGAAACTTGGAATTTACGCAAAAACCGAACACAACGAAGCCGCTCCAGCTCAGCATGAAATGGCTCCAATTTTTACAACTTCAAATCTTGCCGCAGACCAAAACCAGCTTACAATGGAAGTTATGAAAAAAGTTGCGCGCCGTCACGGTTTAATCTGCCTTTTGCACGAAAAGCCTTTTGAAGGCGTAAATGGCAGCGGAAAGCACAACAACTGGTCGATTGCTACCGATTCCGGCGAAAATCTTTTTTCTCCAGGAACAACGCCGATGGAAAATGCGCAGTTTTTGCTCTTTTTGACGGCGGTTATAAAGGCTGTAGATGATCATCAGGATTTGCTGCGCGCGATTGTTGCAAGTGCCGGAAACGATCACCGTTTAGGAGCGAACGAAGCACCTCCAGCAATCATGTCGATTTACGTTGGCGACGAGCTTGAAGCAATTTTAAAGGCAATTAAGGACGGCAAGCCTTACACTGGAAACGGAAGCAAAAAAATGTCGATTGGCGTAGACGTTTTGCCTGCAATTCCAAAGGATTCGACAGACCGCAACAGAACTTCGCCATTTGCCTTTACAGGGAACCGCTTTGAATTCCGCTCAGTAGGTTCAAACCTGTCAATTTCCGGTCCAAACACGATATTAAACGCAATACTTTCTGATTCCCTCTCAAAATTTGCAGATGAACTCGAAAAAGCTGAAAATTTTGACAAAGAACTTCAAAATCTCATTAAACGCGAAATCACTGTTCACTGGAGAATTTTGTTCAACGGAAACGGTTACGGCGAAGAATGGATAAAAGAAGCCGAAAAACGCGGACTTAAAAATTTCCGCACAACTCCTGACGCCATGGCTCATTATCTGGACAAAAAAAACATAGAACTTTTTGAACAGACAGGAATTTATTCCGAAGTTGAAATGAAAAGCCACTACGACGTAAAACTTGAAAAATACTGTCAGGTTTTAAACATTGAAGTTGGAACAATGATTGAAATGGTAAATAAAGACATTGAACCTTCTGCGCTTAATTTTCTGAACAAACTTACGGACACATATTCAAAAATGCCGGCAGACCTTCCGTTTGAATACGGCAAAAATCAGATAAAAAAAGTGTCTGCTCTTTTGAACGAAGTTGAGCAAAAAAAGCAAAAGCTCGACGAACTGCACATTCAGGCACAGAAAAAAACTGAGCTTATGGAAAAAGCCCAGGATTATGCAAAAAAAATCCTTCCTGCAATGGAAGATTTGCGCTCAAGCGGCGATTTGCTCGAAGAGCTTTTGGGCCAGGAATACAAACCTTATCCAAGTTACGAAGATTTGCTTTTTAGCGTTCAGTAAAAAACGGGTGTTCCCGAAGGCAAAGCCTTCGGTCGCTACGTCCATGGTTCGCTGCGCTCATTCCTGCGCCTTGCTCCGGAACGCGCCTTCGGCGCGCCATTCCCATCGCTAACACAAAAAAAAGACTGCCAGATAAAATTTTACGCTTTATCAGGCCAGTCTTTTTTTATTCTATATTATTTTGTTACAAAAATTTGCTTTTTAATTTGATTCTGCTGCTCCCGGAAGACCAATGTCTTTTCTGTAGAACATTCCTTCAAATTTTATGCCTTCGAGAGCAGAATATGCTTTTTTCCAGGCTTCGTCAAAGCTTGAGCCGTGGGCCGAGCAGGCAAGAACGCGTCCGCCGCTTGTAACGAGGACATTGTTTTCATTTTTTACAGCGCCGGCAACAAAAACTTTTGCACCGTTCTTTTTTATTTTTGCCGAATCAATAGAAATTTCTTTTCCTTTTGGATATTTAAGAGGATAACCGCCGCTAACTGCAACAGGAGCAACCTGAAATCCTTTTTTCCATTGAAGGTTAAAGTCAGAAAGAGTTTCTCCTGTAATTGCAAGACAAAGGTCGGCAAAATCAAAATCCATCATCGGCAAAACAGCCTGAGTTTCCGGATCTCCTAAGCGAACATTGTATTCAAGAGCTTTTGGACCATCTTTTGTAAGCATAAGTCCAAAGAAAATAAATCCGCGGTAGTCCATTTTTTCTTCGATTAAACCGCGCAATGTTGGCTCAAGAATATTTTTTTGGAAAGCGTTCATTGTCTGTTCAGTAACATCCTGTGGAGGACAGATTGCGCCCATTCCTCCGGTATTTGGACCTTTTGCGCCGTCGAGCAGTCGTTTGTGGTCGCGGGCTGGCAAAAATGCCTTTATGCAGGCTTTGTTTATTTTTGCGGAATTTTCCGTAACGCTTACAGCCGCAAGAACCGAAATTTCAACTCCCTGCAAATAATCTTCGATAACGAGTTTTTTTCCGGCATCGCCAAATTCGCCGTCCATCATATCATTTACGGCTTTGAGGGCTTCGTCAACGGTTTTTGCAACAACAACGCCTTTTCCAGCAGCCAGACCGTCAGCTTTTACAACGATTGGAGCTCCATGATTTTTAACATATTCGAGCGCATTTTCTTTATCTGTAAAAGTTTTTGAAGCGGCGCATGCAACGCCATATTTTTCCATAAAAACCTTAGAAAGATCTTTTGAAGCTTCGAGGGCAGCACCTTGCTTTTTAGGACCAACTGTCGGAATTCCTGCAGCCCAAAGTTTATCAGCGATTCCTTCTGAGAGAGGATCTTCCGGACCAACAACGGCAAAATCAACTTTTTCATTTTTTGCAATTTCAATAGCATCGCCATTCATATTTTTGCATTTTGCTTCGTCGGCAGTTCCGCCGTTTCCAGGAACACAGATAATTTCTTCAATTTTTGAACTCTGTGCTAATTTCCAGGCGATTGTGTGCTCGCGTCCGCCACTTCCAATAACAAGTGCTTTCATAAAAAATCCTCAATAAAATCAAAAAATTCAAAAAATCGCTACAAGATTTTTCGGAATGTCCTTACACTATAGCGAAAAAAACGATTTTTGTCAGACTTTGGACGAAATTTTATTGTCCAACCGGTGTTTCGGCGTTGTCATTCAAAATAAAATCCGTTTGATTTTATTTTGAACGCCTTCGGCGCGCCTACACCCCGGCGTAAGTTTTTCGGAAGATAAAAGATTTGTTTTTATGTTAGAATAATTTTATGAAAGATTTTTTTACTTATCTTGCGCTTTTTTCTGTGGCAACAATTCTTGTTTTTTTGCTGCGCGGACTTTACTTAAAAAATTTGTCAATTCAAAATAAAAAAACTGCCGTCAAAAATTTAAAAAAACAAAAAACTGCAAATGGCGGTTTGGGTTTTGTACGTTGCCCTTTGTGCAATACTCCGCTTGCCGTTGGCGAAGATTTATTTAGCCGGATTTTTAGACCCATGACAGTTTCTGACCAGCGGATGTATGTTTTAGGCTGTCCTCATTGCTATCCGGACAAAAAAAACGGCGTCCAGAGAATTTGCCCGGTTTGCCGAAAAAATGTTCCTGTAGAAAGCTATTTAATTGCAAGACTTTTTAATAAAACCAGCGACCACAAAAAACACGTAATTATAACCGGCTGTCCGGCCTGCTGCGGTCCCAAAAAAATTGATAAAAATTGCCATAAATAAAAAAACTGCCCTTTACGAAAAGTCTAGTGTAAAAACTTCAAACTTTTCAGGACAGTTTTTTCTGTGGACAATCCAAAGCTAATCAAAAACTTTTTTGGACTGCCCAGATATTTTAACTTTAAGCCTAGCGGAGCAAACTGAGCACATTCTGTGAACTCTGGTTTGCTTGAGCCAGCATAGCTGTTCCAGCCTGTGTAAGAACCTGGTTCTTTGTAAAGTCAACCATTTCTTTTGCCATGTCTGTATCGCGGATGCGAGATTCAGAAGCCTGGAGGTTTTCAGCGCCAATGTCCAAACCAACAACTGTCTTTTCGAGACGGTTCTGGTAAGCACCGAGGTCAGCGCGCTGTTTGTTAATCTTTTTGAGCGCTTCGTCGAGAGTTCCAATTGCGCGGTTAGCATCATCAGGAGCTGCAAGAGTAAGGATTTCTTCTGAGCCGATGTTGCGGAGTCCGAGAGCTGCCGCTGACATTGTTCCAATAAAAACCTGAGTTCTCTGATCCATGTTTGCGCCAATGTGGAACCACATTGAGCCTGTAACTGTATTTTCTCCTGTTGGTTTTGCAAAGCGGCCTGTGAGCATATTCATACCGTTGAACTGAGCCTGAGAAGCGATGCGGTCAACTTCTGCAACGAGCTGGCTTACTTCAACCTGAATCTGCATGCGGTCTTCGTCTGTGTAGATTCCGTTTGAAGACTGTACTGCAAGTTCACGAATTCTCTGAACAATGTCAGTTGTTTCCTGCAAATATCCTTCAGTAGTCTGAATAAAAGAAATACCGTTCTGAGCGTTTGTAGAAGCCTGGTTCATACCGCGAATTTGTGCGCGCATTTTTTCAGAAACTGCGAGTCCAGAAGCATCGTCACCTGCGCGGTTGATTTTCATGCCTGATGAAAGCTTTTCCATGTTTTTTGTTGTGCTGAGTTCTGTGAGTCCTGTAGAACGATTTGCAAACTGAGCACTCATGTTGTGATTAATAACCATAATTTATCTCCTTAAAATCGTCAAGGACGGCGAGATACAAAGCACTTTGTGCTTTGTGCGATAAAAATGCACGAATGTATTTTTATCACACCTCCTTGTAAGATCTGGTTAAAATACTACAGACTTGCTTTTTGTAGGCAACGTCTTGTAGTCCCCGGGTTTACCACCCTATATATAACATATCGGAGTTTGAAAAATTGACTTTAGAAAAAAAAGAAAAAATATTGAGAATTTGCCAAGAAAATTTAAAAACTACTTCTTCCACGGAATGAACGTGCTAAGGTTAATTTGTCTATGTATTCGAGGTCGCCACCGACTGGAAGACCGCTTGCAAGTCTTGTTACCTTCACGCCGGTTGGCGCAAGAACTCTCTGAATGTACATTGCGGTTGTATCGCCTTCGACAGTTGGATTTGTCGCAAGTATAACTTCTTTTATTGTTCCTGATTTTACTCGTTCTACCAAGCTTGCAATGCGCAGTTGCGAAGGCCCAATTCCTTCAAGCGGTGCAATAACTCCGCCCAAAACATGAAAAAGACCGTTAAATTCGCGGGAAGAGTCGATTGTGTTTACGTCCTGAGGCTGTTCGACAACGCAGATAACGCTTCTGTCGCGCAATGGATCGGAACAAATCGGGCATGGATCATTTTCTGTCCAGCTTCCGCAGATTGAGCACGGTTTTATAATTTCTTGAAGATGGTCAATTTGACTTGCAAACCTTTTTACCCACAGATTGTCTGCTTTTAAAATATAATTTACAAGTCTGGCGGCGCTTTTTTTGCCTATTCCTGGCAACCTGGAAAAACTGTCTGTTAATTCATCAATTGCATTCAAAATTACAGGCCCATTCCGCCCATAAGCGGGCCAGCTTTTTGTTTTATAAGTTCCTGAACTTTTTCGAGCGCGTCATGGTTTGCAGAAACAATCAAATCCTGAAGCATATTTACATCGCACGGATCAACCGCAATCGGGTCGATTTTAATTGCGGTCATTTCAAGCTGACCGTTCATCGTAACTTGAACCATATTTCCGCCAGAAGAACCTGTTACGCTCAAATTTTTCAAGTCTTCGCGCATCTGGTTCATTGTTCCCTGTAAATCTTTGAGATTTTTCATCAAATCAAATGGATTCATCTTCTTCCTCTATTATTTCGTTATTAAAGTTAGAATTTTCAATATTTTCGTCTGATTCATCATCAGTTTTTTCGTTTTTTTCAGGTTTAGGCGACTCAGTGCGTTCACCTTTAGAAACAATCTGCCCCCTAAAAATTGAACACAAAAGCTGCACTTCGTAAGGCGCATTTTCCAAACTGTTTTCTTTGGCCGCCTGCTTTATGCTTACGCTGAATTGCAGATTTTCGCCGTAATATTGCGAAATTATTGCAGAAATTTGAGCGGCCTGTTTTTGCAGCTGCGACTGCGTAAAATTAGAAGCAACCGTTGTTTTTACAGTGTTTCCGTCCAAAACCCATTCTGCGGTCTGAATAAGCGTTGTTGCGAGAATTGCAGTTTTTTCGCTTTTAGAAAGTTCTGAGAGAATCGTTTTTTTTAAAGCCTGCATGTCGCGGACAAATCCCGCTGGCTGCGAATTTTGCTTTGGAACAGAATTTTCCTGTTGAGAAAGCCCCAGATCATCAGGAGCGTAAGAACCTTCTGGCGCGTAATTTTCAAAATCGCTAAAATTTTCAATTGACTGAGCCGCTGCTTGATCAGGCGGTTCAGCTCCGCCATTGCTAAAAGACCGGTTTTCTGTCTGTGGAGCCACCTTTGGTTCTGGAGAAATAAAAATTCTTGGTTTTTGAGATTGAGACTGCATTTGTGGCTGTTGTTGAGAAGCTTGTGTCATTTCCAAAGAAGAATTTTGTGCTTGACTGGATGGTTGTGCATTTTGCAGTAGAACAGCCTTTGTTTTGTCGATTGCAATTTTTACTTCGGCAGGCGAAACATACTGACTGAGCCAGCTCAAACGGCTGAACGCAAGTTCAAGTTCATAACGCGGACTGAGCGAATATCTTATGTCGCGGTAAAGCTGCAGAAAAATGCTTACAGCTCGTTCAATTTGAATCGAATTCCAGGCAGACAAAACCTTTGCGCTAAAACGTTCAGCGCTCTGTCCCAAAAGCGACTCTTTTGTAATTCCATTTTTTATAAGCAAAAGTGAACGCAAATAATCCGTTGCATTTGAAATCAACTGTTCAATCGAAATTCCTGCCTGCAAAAACGAATCAAGTTTTTCGAGCGCAGATTGAGTTTTGTTTTCAGCGCAATCCTCAAAAATCTCATTCAAACGGTCAACGCCGACAAGTCCGAGTTTGTCGCGGATTTTGTCGTAGGTGATTTTATCTCCGCTAAAAGCCGCAACTTGATCAAAAAGAGTGTAGGCATCGCGCATTGAACCTGTAGATTCCCGCGCAATCCAATAAAGAGCTTCATCTTCTGCTTGAATTCCAATTTCTGAAGCAGCCAAAGCAAGCTGTTCTTTTACTTTTTCTACAGGTACCAGACGAAAATTGAATTGCTGGCACCGGCTTTTTATTGTCGCTGGAACTTTTTGAAGTTCTGTTGTCGCAAAAATAAAAATAACATACGGAGGCGGCTCTTCAATTGTTTTTAAAAGCGCGTTAAATGCTGAAGTCGAGAGCATATGAACTTCGTCAATAATATAGATTTTATAACGGCAACTTTGTGGCGGAAAAAGAACTTCATCCTTTATTTGTCTTACATCGTTTACAGAAGTGTTAGAAGCACCGTCAATCTCGATAACGTCGGTACAAGTGCCTTTTGTAATTTCAAGACACTGCTGACAATGTCCGCAAGGAGAAGCAGTCGGACCTTCAGCACAGTTTAGAGCTTTTGCCAAAATGCGTGCGGTTGAAGTTTTACCGCAACCTCTTGGACCCGAAAAAAGGTAGGCATGTGCGATTTTTTTAGATTGAATGGCATTACGGAAAGTTTCCGCAACAAATTCCTGACCGACAAGATCTTCAAAACGTTGAGGTCGCCGTCGGGTAGCTGTTACTTCATAAGACATAGAAAAAGAATACCTTAAAAACTGTAAATTCTCAATATCGAGGGAAAATTCATCTTAAAAAGAAAAATCAAGTGTTTTACCAGCCGCCACTGGCTCCGCCTCCGCCAGAACGGCCGCCTCCACCGCCGCCGAATCCGCTTCCGCCGCCAAAGCCTCCGTGTCCGCCAAAACCGCCTCCTCCGATAAAAAATCCGCCGGTTGGAGGGCGCCGGTTTCTTCCGTTTTTAGAATCAATTACGCTTCTGGAAATTACAAAAATCAAAAACAAAACCCAGATTGCAAAAGGAATCAATGCCGGAAAAATATCATCATCGTCTTCTTCAGAAGAATCGACTTTATTTTTAATTTCTTCGTTTCCAGTTGCATAGCCTGCGATAAGGTTTACGCCTGTTTTTATTCCTTCAGAATAGTTGAACTTTTTAAAGTCTGGCGCAATAAAATTCCGGATTATAAGTCCGCATTTTGTGTCCGTTAAAACTCCTTCAAGTCCGTATCCAACTTCGATTCTTACTTTTTTCTCGTCAAGGCAGACCAAAAGCAAAACGCCGTTGTCTTCTTTTTTTTGACCCAAGCCCCATTTTTCAAAAACATCAGAGGCATAATCTTCTATTGTCGCGTTTGTTCCGGCAACTTTTTCCAGCGATTTTACTGTAAAAACCGCAATTTGAACGCCAGTCTGCCGGTTTACGCTTTCGAGATAAGAATTGAGTTCGGATTTTGTATTTTTGTCGATGATATTTGCGCTGTCCATAACCCAGGCAGTTTGTTTAGGAATATAAACTTCTGCAAAAAGCGAAATAGGCAAAAAAAACGCAAAAATAAACAAAAAGGACTTTAAGTTTTTTCTATTCATTTTCCAAGTTCTCGAATTTATTTTATCTTAAAACTGAACGACAGGCGCTTTTGAGGCAGTTGAATCGGCTTCAAAATATGCTTTTTTCTCAAAACCTTTTCTTTCGGCAATAATACTTTGCGGAAATTTTCGGATATAAGAATTGTAATTTTTTGCAGAATCGTTAAATCGTTTTCTTTCGGTAGAGATTCTGTTTTCTGTTCCGGCAAGTTCATCCTGCAGGGCAAGAAAATTCTGATTTGCTTTTAATTCAGGATAATTTTCGGAAATCGCCATCAATCTTTGCAATCCAGAACTTAATTCACCTTGAATTTTTTGATATTCTGCAAATTTTTGAGGATCGTTTGTAATCGAAGCGTCGATATTTACAACTCCTCCGAGCTTTGAACGTGCTTCTGCAAGCTGTGTAAAAAGAGAGTCTTCGTGTTTTGCATAGGCTTTTACAGAATTTACAAGGTTTGGAATAAGATCGAGCCTTCGCTGATACTGGTTTTCGACCTGGCTCCAGGCGCTGGAAACATTTTCGTCCAAATCGACAATTTTATTGTAAGTTCCGATAGTAAATTTATAAATGATGCCCAAAACAATAACGACAACTGCAATAACCGCGAAAATTTTAAAAGACGATTTTTTATTTTCTTCAGACATAAATGCTCCTGTAAAAGCCTTCTTCAGTTTGGCTTTTTAAGTTGTTTCGCAACAAAATGTGAAACAAAATTTGATAAAAAATTTGCAACGCAAACTTCTAGATAAAAAAACTGACCTTTTAGACAGAAATTTTATTCAACGTTTCTATATCAACAGAATATTTTCTGTAATATAATAAAAATATAATAATAAACCTTAAAAATTGCAATTTTTTTGATATAAGGTAATAAAGTTATGAAAAAATGTATAGTTTTAATGGGAATAAAACATTGCGGAAAATCAACACAGGCAAATTTTTTGTCAGAATATTTTAAAATTCCTTCTTTTGATACAGATGATTTGATTTTTGAATTAACCGGAAAAACTCCACGCCAAATTTACACAGAACTTGGAGAAGAAGGTTTTAAAACTGCAGAAAAAAACGCGTGTCTTGAATTAAAGAACCGCCTTGAAAAAATTCAGCAGACTGAAAATTCAAAAAAATACATTGCTGTCGCAGCAACTGGCGGCGGAATTTGCAATAATGCCGAAGCAATAAAAATTTTAAGTGAAATTGGAATTCTTGTTTTTTTGAATGCCGATGAACATATAGCTGCAAACCGCATTGTAAAGGAAGTAAAAATTGATGTAGATGGAAAACTTTCTAATCTTCCAGCATACATTGCAAAAGAAAATCCGCGCACAATAAACGATGTACGGGAAAGTTTTCATAGATTTTATGTTGAACGGCAGAAAATTTATCGTTCAAGCTGCAATATTTCTGTTGATATGAAAAATGCGCCAAAAAACGAAAACCGCGACTCGATTATAGAGTCGCTTTCAAAAACAGAATAAAGGCTTAGAAACTATTCTTCGCAGCCGCCACAATTTTCGCAGCCACCGTTGCTGCATCCGCCGCCACAACCACCGCAACTTCCGCCGCAGCCACCACAACCTTCTGCTGTGTATGGAGCAATTTCTTCTTCAGTTGCATCGCGAACGTCAACAACTTCAACATCAAAATGCAAGTTTTTGCCGGCAAGCTCATGGTTTGAATCGATTGTAATATTTTCTGGCGTAACTTTTGTAACTGTAACGAGCATTGCCCCGGTTGGAGTGTCTGCCTGAAATTTTTGACCAACTTCGATTTCTACGCTTGTGTCAAAACGGTCGCGTGGAACTTCTACGACATATTCCTGTCTGTATTCGCCATAACCGTCTTTTGGCTCAATTATTGCGGAAAATTTGTCGCCCTTTTCGCGGTTTTCAAGCTCACGTTCCATTCCAGGAATAAGCATTCCTACTCCGTGCAAATATTCAAGAGCTTCTTTTCCTTCAGAAGAATCGATTATGTTTCCATCGTCGTCTTTGAGAGTGTAATGGATTTTTACCATTTTATTCTTTTCGATTTTCATGATTTTTCCTTAAAAGATTATTTTTTGTGGGTTACTATTATACAAAAGATTTAATGCGCTGGCAAATATTGCAATGCAGTTTATTTCGTACTCTGCCCATAACTGCGAAATTTTGGTGTGATTAAAAGTTATAAGAGCCTTTATGTTTTCGCTTGTTCCTAAAATGCATTGCGCTGTAGATTTTATGCCGGAAAGTTCCATTTCCTGTCTGAAATTTGAATTGTTTTTAAGTGTGCTTTCAATAAAACTGTTTGTAAAATAATTCTTGCCATTGAGGAGCTTTTTAAATTCGTTGCTTTTTGCGTAATTTGCGTTTTGATGATTAACAAGTTTTTTTCCGAGAGAAAATTTGGCCTTTAAATCATCTCCGGTAAAAACTGTTATGTTGTCCAGATTAAATGTTTCTTTTAAGTGAATTAAAATTCTTTCAACAGTCTTTTTTGGAGCAACCACAATATCCTGCATAAATTCTGCCATGTATTTTAATTCCTGAACTTCGCGGTCAGCATATTTTACAATATCGTTTGCTTGAACAGATTTTCGGAAAAGTTCTGCATGCAAGTCGTTGCGGAAAAATACATATCTGTTCCGGCCTTTGTCTTTTGCCCGATAAAGTCCAAAATCCGCCTTTTTAAAAAGTTCATTGTAAGATTTTCCGTTTTTAGGAAAAACTGCGCAGCCAATCGAACAGGAAATTGAAATATCGTCGAATTTCCCAGCAAATTCATTTTTGATTTTTAAGAGAATCGAATGTAAAAAACCGCGTAAAATCGTTTCATTTTCCATTCCGTAAGAAACAATTAAAAATTCATCTCCACCATAACGGCCCACAAGACCTCGTTCACCTATTATTTCTTTTAGAATTTCTCCAGTTCTCGAAAGAACCTTGTCGCCTGCCAAATGTCCAAAAGTGTCGTTTACAGATTTAAAATGGTCTAGATCCATAATTACAAGCGCTGAATTTTCTTTTTTGTGCTCTTCAAAAATTCTTTTTGCATACGTTGTAATTGTTTCTTTGTTAAAAAGTTTTGTGAGAGAATCTGTGTGCAGCTGCTCAATAACGTATTTTTGCTGGCGGAATTGTTCGGCATTTTCTTTAAGGATAATTCTTCCTATAACCGTCAATTCCCCGTTAGAAACAAAACGAATTCCCAAAAAATGAAGGTTTTCGAGAATTTCCGGGTTATTTGTGCGGATTGAAGTGTAAAAACTTGCATTTATTTCTTTTGGACAGGTTTTTACTTTTTCAATAAAATTTAAAAAGGCCGATTCTTGATTTTCTGGAATAAATTTTTGCTCAAGACAGTATTTTTTCCATTCATCAATATCACATTCGTAAAGGACATTTTTTTTATTGTTGTAAAATTGCGTAATTTTTATAGAATTGTCATTTTCATGATAAGAAAAAGTGCAGTCGTTTTGAATGCTTAGCGCATAAACAAGTTCGTCTGTGTCGTTATTTTGTTTTTTTATGAATTTTATGCACTGTTCAATATCAATCATTTTGAGACAGACTGATTTTTGTCCTTTAAAAATGCTGTCGTATGCCGTAACAAAATTTGTTTTTAAGGTGCGATAATTTTTTTTGAATTTTAAAAGCTTGTATTTGTTCTGCTTATTTTCTGAAAGAAGAAACTTTTTTAGTGAACTTAAACTGCCTGTTCCAGTAAAATCATCGACTGTCTTTATGTCGTGGCCTACGGCATCAAAATAGACATAAAATTCACGGTTTGCATCGAGAATTTCAAATTTCTCATTAAGATATACGCATTTTATGTCTACTTTATTATTCATTTTAAACTCCGCGTTAACGGTGAGCCAAAGGATGCCTCTTTTTTGTCCGTATTTTAATTTTACATGTTGTTATAAAAAACGATTTTCTATGCCATTGCCGCGAGCTTGTGCTCAAGCGCAACAATTCTCTGGTGCAGATAATGGTCTACGGCATATTTTTCCAGAATTCCGAGAGGCTTTCCGTCTTTATCCACAATGCTGATTGCATCAGTGTCGTAGTCATCAAAAAGTTTATATGTCTCTGGAAGCGGAGTATCCGGAGTGCAGGTTAGAGCCGGCTTGTCCATAATATCCATCGAAAGCATATAGCTTCCCATTTCGCCGATTTGCATGGCTTCTTTTATGTGCTCAATGCTTATCTGGCCGGCAATTTTTCCGTCTGAACCGCGGACTGCATAATTCATATTTGAATGTTGGCTGAATGAATTGATGATTTGTCCGACCATGTCAGTTTCGTTTACAATCGCATAATTGTCTGGTGAACAGATTTTTTCGCCGTCAACTTCTACGTCTTTTACAAAAGTCGTCTTTATTAAATCTTCGGCCGTCACATCCAAGCCGGCTTCTCCGGCTTTTGTGATTCCATAGCGGACACAGATTGGCCCGATTATCTGAACGATAAATGTTGTTGCCGTAATAATCAGCATTATTTCGCCGCCGATTGTATCTGCAAAATCACGGCCTGCCGATGTGCTTAAACCGATTGCAACTCCAGCTTGGCTCAAAAGACAGTACGGAAGATATTTGCGGACTGTATCTGGAGCTTTTGTAATATGCGCTCCGAGTTTTGAACCGATTGTTTTTCCTAATGTTCTTCCTCCAATGTAGAGAATCGCGATTAAGATAAAAAGCGGTTTTAACTGCCAGACGTTGAGTTTTGCGCCTACGTTTACAAAGAAAAGGACATAAATAGGCGGAGTGTATTTGTCTACAAGCTTGAACATATTTTTGACTTTTGGAAGCGAAAAGTTCGTAACGTAAAAGCCGATTGTCATTGCCGTCATAATGTGGTCAAATTTTAACAAAACAGGTCCAGCGGTAAAGTGGGCGAGAGAGCAGATTCCTGTCGAAAGGAACAAAAGTCCAAGACTGAAGCCCAAAACCCTGGCGTCGTCGCTCATCATTCCTGTAATGATTTTTGTAAGAATAAATCCGATTATAAGTCCCAATGCGATTGAACCGAAAATTTCAAAAGCAATTGAACCCAGCTGTGCAAAAACTGGAACTGAACGTCCTTCGAGGAGAGGGGAGGCTATTGCGGTTGCGATTGTGTATGCAATAAGGGCAAAACCGTCGTCCATTGCAACAATGCCGAGTGTTGTCGTTGTTACAGGACCTTTTGTTCTGTATTCTTTAAGAACATCGGTTGTTGCTGCCGGAGCTGTTGCCGTACAGATTGCGCCGAGCAAAAGTCCAAGGCTGAGAGAATAAGTTGCATTTTTTGTAATTATAAAAGTTGCGCCTCCTACGAGAACTGCAACGACAAAAAACGGAACAGTTGTTTCTCCGAGAAGAATCCCGATGAACTGCTTGCCGTATTTTTTTATAACGTCAATTTTGAGCTCTGCGCCGACCAAAAAACCGATAAGCGAAAGTGCGATTGTGTTGATTGGATCGAGAGAATTTATAAGTTTATCTCCGAGAATTTTAAATCCAGAGGAACCGATTATGATTCCGATTACGATGTAACCGACAACCTGCGGAATTTTGAGTTTTTGAAAAAGTCTTCCGCCAAAGGAACCAAAAAAAATCATCAATCCTAAAAGGAATACGATTTGACCGCCCTGCAAGTTTAGAAAGTGCATTTGCGCAGGAAGAACGCCAGCCAATGGATTTTGCATAATTTACCTCAGTTTTTTATTATAGTGAATTGATGAAGATTGTGCAAAATAACGGACAAGGGGCTGGAGCACCGCCAAAGGCGTCGTTTTGCGCAGCAAAATGATGGAGCGCGTAGACGCGTAAGTGCGCAAGACCCGGTTTTTGCGAAGCAAAAATGGCCCCTTACTTAAAAAGTTCTCTTACGGTTTGTGCCGGAGTGATTTCGTAGTACAAAAATCCGTACATTGCGGCGGCTCCGATGAGTTTTCGGCCGTATTCGCGTGTTTCCTGGAATGGAAGCGTTTCTAAAAACAAATCCATGCTCATTTTTGGAGGGCGTTTCCAGCGGCGGACATTTGTGAGTCCTGCGTTGTATGCAAAAAGCGCGGAGAGGATTGATTTATTTTCTGAGCGTTCAATAAGGTTTGCAAAATAATGGCTTCCAAGGCGAATATTTGTCTGAGGGTCAAGAATGTTGTAATCTGCAGGCAATTTTAGTTTTCGGGCTTCGTCTGCGGCGGTCGAAGGCATAAGCTGGGTTAAACCGCGTGCTCCTGCTGAGCTTCCTGCTTTTTCGTCAAAAAAACTTTCGCTTCGGATTAAAGCGTACAAAACTGGCTCTGAAATTTTGTTTTCGGCACAGGCGGCTTCGACAAAATTTGAATAAAATCTTGGAAAATTTAATTCTAAAAGTTCGTAAGGAATTTTTCCTGACCAAAAAGTTTTTGTTCTGGCGGCGATTCTTAGGCTTTGAACGGAATAACTGCTGTCAAATTTTCCACATTCGTTTAAAAAACGGCTTGCCTGAATGTTTGCGTCCATGCTCAAAACGGTTCTGTCTTTTAGCCACTGTGGATAAATTTTTTGAGGAAAGCCGTAGGCGGCGTAGCCTGCGAGCAAAACTTGAGAGTCCTTGTCTTCTGTAAAAGTTTTTTCGGTTCCGCCGGAACATAAAATGTCTGTCACATAGGTTTTGTCTACAATGTTCATTCTCTCGATTGCGCAGACTTTGTAGTAAAGGCTTGAATTCCCGCTCAAAACGCGGGTGTAGGCGGCAACGGCTTCTTTTGTTTTTGGAGCGCCGTCAGTTTCGCCGTAGCCTTCTTCTAAAATTCTGCCGGAAATGTATGCGTATTTGCAGGCGGTTTCTTCTGAAGCGTGGCTGTCAATAAGTTTCCAGACGTTGTAAAAATCCTGCCATTTTTCGTGTCTTAAAAGGAGAACTGAAAAATTGTCAAAAAAATCGTCAAACCAGGCTCTGTTGTAAATCCGTTCAGAATATTTTTTTAAGGTTGATATTATTTCGTCGGTCGATATTCTAAGCTGCATATTCAAAAGGTACCAAAGCGCGTTGTCGAACCGTTCGTTGTCGGTTGTGCAGTCGAGAGCGGATTTAAAACGCTGGGCAGCTTTTTCTTGGAAACGTCCAGCTCTGTCGTAAAGCCTGGCTGCGTAAAAATATGCGCAGTATGCAAGTTCGTAAAGGCTTTGTGCAGAATTTTGCGTTTCGGCTTGAGATAAAAGTTTTCTTGCTTGCAAAACAAAATCTGATGCAAGCGATTCAAAATACTGCGCGCTTGTCTTAAAGTCGCCCGTGCCGTAAAGAGCTGCTTTTCCAATATCGCTCAAAATCTGATAATGCGGCTCAGAATTTTGATTTTTGTAGAGATTTAGAATGTTTTGGATTTCGTTGAATGCAGTCGCATAATTTCTGTTAAAAACCAAAATTCTAAAATTCATAATCTGAATATCTTGCGGCAAATCCTGGGTTTTTGCGGAATTTAAAATATTCTCGGTTTTTGAAGAATTTCTGAGAGATTTTAAGTATTCGCCATAAAAAGTTATATGCGTCTGAGTGAGCGGCCGCGAAGTAAACCATTCAAAAAGCTCATTTTTTAGGCGGGCGTCTTTTTTTTTGAGCAGACTTTTGAGCCTGAGTTCAACGAGTTTTTCCGGGGCGGTTTGCAGTTTTATTTTTGAAGTTGATGAAATTATGCGAGAAAATTCATTCTGCTCAAAGAAAATTTTTGCGCTTGTAAGAAGAGCCTGGTCATCGCCGTATTTTGCTTCGAGAATTTTTGCTGCATGGTTTCGCTCTGTCACGTTTCCGAGCAAGGTTAAATTTTCTGCGGAAAGACGGGCAATTTTCGGGTTTGATTTTTTTGTGCTTTCCTTAAAAAGGCGGATGGCGTTTTTTTCATCATTTTGTTCAAGCGCTTTTAAAGCCATAAAATAAGCGTCATTTTTGCCAAACTGCTTTTTTAAGGACGATGCGCGGGAATCTTTGCAAGAGGAAAAAAGTGTAAGACATAAAAAAGCCACCAGCACAGACCGATGGCTTGAAAATTTCGATTTATTCAAGTTTGCGCTCGACTTATTCAACCGGAATTAAAATATCTGTGCCAGAAATAATCAGGTCAGGATTCTTGATTTTATTATATCTTGCGATTTTTTTATACCGCCATGGATTTTTGTAATAGGCATCTGAAATATCCCACAAAGTGTCGCCCCAGCGGATTCTGTATTTTATGTCTTTTGCTTTTTCGGCAGTTTTCGGAGCTGGAGGAACAGGAACAACAGCTTCCGGTTCAGGAGCAACTACGACAGTGTCTTCGACCGCTTCTGGAGCAGGTTTAGGTTCTGCTGCAATTTCTTCGTTCTGAATGTCCTCCGGTTGAATATCGGAATTCTCTGTTTGAGAATTATTTTCCGACAAAACTTCAATTGGCTCTTTTTCTTTGTGGTTTTTGAGCAAGTTGTATTTTGAAGGAACCACAAAAAGAATAAGCAAGGTTGCAATTACACAAATTATTGCGCATACAACGCAGATAATTACAGGAACGCGGGTTTTCTTTTTAGTTTCTTCTTCATCGTTATAAGAATTGTTTTTCCCGTCTAAAGTTTCTTTGTCGTAAAGATCAGAAAAATCCATTGCCGGACTAGCAGAACTATCTGGAGAATCCAAAGCCGAAGTGTCAAAATCGATTTCGTTGTTGGTTGAATCAAGATTTGTCTCGTTAAAAACAGGATCGTTTTTAAAGGCGGGATCATCAAAATATCCGTTCAAACCCTCAGGTTTTGCCGAATTTTCATTTTCCTGTTTTTTTTCTGTGTTGCTGTCAGCAACAGTTTCGTCAAAATCTGGAAGCTCAAAGTCTTCTGATTTCAAGTCAGAAAAATTGTCATTTTTCAAATCTGCAAAATCATCATCCTTCAAACCGGAAAAATCGTCGTCAGTTTTGGAATCCAAATTGTCTTCTGGAAATTCTGGCAGTTCAAAATTGTCCGCAGCGTCAAAACTATCTGCCTCTTTAGTTTTTTCAGAATTTTCTGGAAAGTCAGGAATTTCAAAATCTTCGGAAACAATATTGCTGTCGTCCGCTTTATTTTGCTCGGCATCTAAAGCGTTGTTTTCCGGTTCAAAAACAGTTTCGTCCGGGCTCGGAGCAATTCCGGCGTTCTGTTCGGTTTCTGTTTTTTCTTCGGCTGGAGCGGCCGCTTTTGCGTCAAAATCCGGTTCATCTTCAGCCTTAAAACCTTCCGCCTGAGGCTCATCGTTTTTAGAATCAGGATCGACTTCCGCAACATCGTTTTCGAGTTCGCTGTCAAAACTGAACGGAACGGTTTCAAATTCGAGTTCTTCCGGTTTTTCAGAGCGGCCGCTTTCTTCGGATTCCGAAAAATCTGAATCTTCGACAGTTTCTGCCGCAAAATCATCTTCAGCAAAAGTCGGTTCGTCAAGCCCGGCAGCAATTTCCGGAATTTCATCAATTTTTGCTTGCTCGGCGCTGTCTTTTTGTTCTTCTGAAAGTTCAAAATTGGCAGGATTTGCGCGTTCAGCGAGCGTTCTGCTTACGAGAGTAACGCTTGTTTCGCTTTGACGGCCAGTTTCTTCATCAATCACTTTTGCATCGAGCTCATTATTTTCGTTCAAGGAAACAGAAAGGTGCAGGTCAGCTTCGCCATTTGGATGCGGAACAAGATTAGAAACTTCCAGAGTATCAACGTATTGAGCGTCTTCCATTGAACCACTTTCAGAACGGTACAAGTCAATCTGAACTTTAGTCTGTCCGTCTTTTACAGTTGTTAAATCGAGCTGGTAAGTTTTTGCAGTTCCCTCTTCAAGAATTGGATAAAAAGAACCGTCTGCAAGTTTAATACCGATTGTTTTCATAAATTACCTCGAAAGAAAAGCGGCCAAAAAAGGCTATTCAATTAGAGTTTCGGCAAAAAAATCAAAAACCAATAGAGATTTAAAATTTTTTTGAGACTTTGGAGCGCAATTTGCTCTCAAACCGGCTCTTACTGCAAGTCCTCCTTCGCTCCGCTCTGTCCGGTCTTTCCGTGCGATCCGGGCTAAGAAAAACTTAAATCTTCCATAAATTATTA
>NZ_DBJD01000018.1:22672-24278 GCF_002297065.1 Treponema sp. UBA785
TATTATAAAACCGAACATTGATTTTAGCGAAATTTTCTTAAAACAATAATAAATTGTTGCTATTAAGACTTATTACTATTTACAAACAGATTTTTTGTGTTATAATCATTTACAATGACAGTTCGAAACACAAAACAGAGAGATTTGGTTGCAAAACTCATGCAGAATAATTTTTCTCATCCGACTGCCGACGAAATTTACGAAAATGCGAGGTTAGAGAATCCGCATATTAGTCGAGGTACGGTTTACAGAAATTTAAATTTTCTGGCAGAGAGCGGAGCAATTCAAAAAATTGTTGTGCCAAACGGCGCTGATCATTTCGACAGCACTCTTGAAACTCATTATCATTTTAATTGCAACGTTTGCGGAAAAATGTTCGATGTTCCGCGCAATGTTACTTTAGAAATTCATAATGCGGTTGAAGAAATGCAAAAGCAGGGTTTTTCTATTGAAGGGCACAATTTAATTTTTACAGGAATTTGTCCTGAATGTAGAAAAAACGGGCAGAATTGACGGATGTGCTTTTTGGGCGCTTAAAACTTTCAAAAAATTCCATAAAAAAGGAGAAACAGTCAAATGGAAAACATTAAAGGAACACAGACAGAAAAAAATCTTCAGACAGCGTTTGCTGGAGAATCACAGGCAAGAAACAAGTACACTTATTTTGCAAGCAAGGCTCGTAAAGAAGGCTTTGAACAGATTGCAGATATTTTTGAAGAAACTGCGCGCAACGAAAAAGAACATGCAAAAATCTGGTTCAAACTTCTAAATGGCGGCGAAATCGGCACAACTGCAGAAAACTTAAAGGCTGCTGCAGAAGGCGAAAATTATGAATGGACAGATATGTATGCTGATTTTGCAAAAACAGCAAAAGAGGAAGGTTTTGAAAGAATTGCAAAACTTTTCGAAATGGTTGGCGCAATCGAAAAACATCACGAAGAGCGCTATCTCAAACTTTTGAACAACGTTGAAAAAGAACTTGTGTTCAGCAAAGACGGAGATGCAATCTGGCAGTGCGCAAACTGCGGCCATATCGTAGTAGGCAAAAAAGCGCCGGCAGTTTGTCCTGTTTGTGCTCATCCTCAGAGTTTCTTTCAGGTAGAAGCAGTAAACTACTAAAAACTGACAAAAATCCCTGCCAGATTTTCCAAATCTGGCAGGGATTTTGTGCATATTTTGCCTAATTTCTAAACGAATGAATCGGAGCCGGAATCCTTCCGCCGCGGTTTATAAATTCCTCGCAGCCGAATTTGCTCACCGGCATTACCGGGCAGCCGCCCAAAAGCCCGCCGAACTCAACCCAGTCGCCAGCCTTTTTTCCCGGTGCTGGAATCAGGCGGACTGCCGTTGTCTTTGAGTTCATCATTCCGATTGCGAATTCATCAGCCATAATTCCGCTGATTGTCGTTGCAGGAGTGTCTCCCGGAATCGCAATCATATCAAGTCCTACGGAACAGACCGTTGTCATCGCCTCTAGCTTTTCAAGGCAGATTGAGCCTTGCTTTACAGCGTTAATCATTCCCTCGTCTTCAGAGACTGGAATAAACGCGCCTGAAAGTCCTCCAACGCTTGTTGAAGCCATTACGCCGCCTTTTTTCACCATGTC
>NZ_DBJD01000098.1:0-8368 GCF_002297065.1 Treponema sp. UBA785
CGTTTGACGGAAGCATTAATCCTGCAAATGGTGTTGTGAAGAAGATTTCTTATAAAAACAGCGGAACTGCAACTGGTTCTACTACTACTGGCGATGAAGTTGGTGGAGGAGCATTCTATAACCAAGCTGGAACAAACTCTAACCTTAGAATAAGTAGCGGACAGCACGACAGATATTTTAGTGCATGGTCTTCTAACGATTTAAAGATTTATGGATATTTGAGTACAGTTGGAACTAAAGATAATGTAATTTCTAAAAACTCAGAAGCCTCATTCCAGGCTCCAGGCGTAGACCAAATGGATTATGTAATTGTAAATGGAATGCCGTATTACGTAATGCAGGATAACTTTATTGGTGGAGACAGTGCAAGTGTTTGGGGACCAGGACTTTTCCTTTCTCGCGAAGGAATGAATTTTGATATGTCAAAATTTCAAAAAGGAAACACAATAGAAGAATCAGACACATTTGCAATTATTGAACGGCAAGGTTCAAGCGGTGCAGCAGCAAAAAGAGATTCTTCTAGTGGATACGACTCTGTAATGTATCAGTTTAAAAATCCAAGAATTGCTGGTGTTTATGTTGGAAGTGAAACAATGAAATACGCAAATGCAAGCACCTCAGCAACTGGCGTAGATTACATTTATGTTTCCTATTATGACTCTTATGCCCGATGTCTTAAATTTGCAGGTTATAAGGTTGCTCATAATATTGATAAAGACAATATGACCGCGTTATATAAGTGGGGGAATGTAGCAGAATATTGCGGTATTAATCCTGTAGTTCATTCGGCTCCAAATAAGTCAAACGATTACAACTCTGTTACTGAATCTAACCATATGACTGATGGAAAAACTGTTGTTGCAGGTTATGACACAACCGTAAGTAATCCAACCAAATTCAAAGAAGAAGCTGGCGAATGGAATGACATAATGGTAGATAATACAAGTACTAGTCCAATACCAGTAATTATTTACTACAATAAAACAAACAAATGTCTTGAAATTGCTCGTGGAAAACAAAGTTTCCCGATCCATGATGGCAATGTTATAACACCTTCTGATAATGGAAAAGATAATACTAAAGGAGGCTGGGCTAAATCGACTATTAAACCAAATGGAACAGGTGATTTTGGTCGTTATGTAAGTGCGGCAATAGATGAAGCAGGAAATATTCATGCAGCGGCAGTAGATGCTTCAAAGAATAAGGTTTACTATTTGTATATTAAAAAATCTGGCGATTTTTATTCGCTTAATTCTTCCGCTGTAATTGGTACTTCAAGTGGTTGTTGGACAGATATTGAACTTACAAATGGAGGAATTTCAACAGGTGCAAAAACTACAACAGATGCAAAAACTGCAACAAGTGCGGTGAAACCTGTAATTTCATGGATAAACAAAGGATTGCTCGATTCAACAGAGGCTGTTCAAGTTTCTTGTCTTTCGGCTGATGACAGTGATGGAACTGTTTGGGAAACAATAACAGATCCTGCTGTATATGCTGCAAATGATCAGCGAACTTCGGTTATGGCTGATGTTTACGAAGGTAAAGATACGGCAAAATCTCCTGTTGCTGTCGGATTCAACTCCGATATGTTCGCCGTGGACTTCCTGCGCGGCGAGGAATAAATGCGGATTTTGGGAGAGACATTTTTTGCGTTAGCGATTGGAAGTGCGGCGCAGCCGTTCAAAAGCGGCGGTTGAGCCTGCGAAATCCCGCTTTTGAATGGAGTGGCGCGTATGCCACGGAACACTGGAAAGCGCGGCTCCGGACGGAACTTCAGTTTCCGGCCGGGGCAACGCCCATTTTGCTTCTGAAGTTTTTTATATGCGGGAATTTATTAAAACTTTATTTTTCAAGCGCTTTTACTAGATATGGAATTGCTTTTTCGAATTTTACGCCGTACCAGTGGTCTTTGTCGTCGATTGTGGCTTTTATGGATTCAACAACGTAATTTGCGGCAATTTTTGCTGATTCTAGCAGTGTTTTTCCGTTGCAAAGTGAACCTGCAAAAGACGAGGCAAAAACGTCGCCTGTGCCGTGCATTTGAACCGGCAATTTTTCTGTAAAATAATATTCAATAGAATTTCCGTCGTAAACTGCAACTCCAAGCTTGTCTTTTTCAAAACTTACGCCTGTAAGAACCACATTTTTCGCTCCGAGTTTTATAAGATCTCTGCAAATTTTTTCTATATACTCTTTTTCGTAGTTTTCGGAACGGTATTCAATTCCCAAAAGAAACGAAGCTTCTGTGATATTTGGAAGAATTACATCGGCGCCGTTGCAAAGTTCTGCCATTTTTTTTGGAAAATCTGCCGAAAATCCTGGATACATTTTTCCGTTGTCCGCCATAACCGGGTCTACGACAACAAGCGCATTTTTTCTGGAAGTTTCTTTTATGATTTTTTTGATAATTGGAATTTGCGCTTCTGAAACATAACCTGTATAAAATGCGCTAAAAGTTATATTTTCTTTTTTCCACTGGCTTAAAATATTTTCCATATCAAAGGTCAAATCGTTAAAAGTCCAGGATTTGAATGCTGTATGATTTGAAAGAACTGAACTTGGAAGAACCGCTGTTTCAATTCCACATGCCGAAATAACAGGAAGCGCAACCGTTAAAGAACACTGTCCCACGCACGAAATATCTTGAATTGTAAGAAGTCTCTGATCCATTGGAATTCTCCGTTTTTATAATGTTAATTTAATTTACATAAAATCAAAATTTATCCGTCTGTCTGTATTCTAAAAAAATCTTGTAAAATTTAAGTTAAGAAACTGTTAAATTGAAGAAAATTTATTTTGACGGGCTGTTTTTATATGTTTTATCAAAATGTGTAATATGTTATAATGGCAAAAATTATGGAGGACTTTTTATGAAAAAAGTTTTATTTGCGGTTTTAGCGGCTTCGGCTGTTTTTGCTTTGGCTGGCTGTAAAGAAAAGAAAAATGTTGTAATCAATTCTAAGGCTGATCTGGAAAATCTTTCGATTGGATGTCAGGCTGGTACAACTGGCGAAATTTATATTCAGGAAGATTTGCCAAACGCAAAATGCAATTCTTTCAAAAATGTAATAGACGCTTCGCTTTCTCTTAAAAACGGTGCAATCGATGCAATAATTATCGATGAACTGCCTGCTAAAGAAGTTTGCAAAAACAATTCTGATCTTACTATTCTTGATTTAGACCTTGTTACTGACGTTTACGCAATTGCTGTTCAGAAAGGAAACACAAAGCTTCTTAATTCTATCAACAAGACAATCGCTGATATGAAAACTGACGGAAGATACGAATCTCTCGTTGCTGATTTTATGCCTGCTGACGGAAAAATTAAAATTCCTGCTATCGAAGCAAAATCTGGCAATGGAAAAATTATAATGGGCACAAATGCAGCTTTCCCTCCATTTGAATATGTTGAAGGTTCTAAGATTGTTGGTTTTGACGCTGCTATGGCTCAGTACATTGCAAATGATTATGGCAAAACTCTCGAAATCAGCGATATGGCTTTTGATGGTTTGATTGCCGCTCTTCAGTCTGGTTCGATTGACTTTATTGCTGCCGGAATGACAGCAACAGAAGAAAGAAGACAGAATGTTGATTTTTCTGAACCATATTACGAATCTAAACAGGTTGTAATCGTAAGAAAATAAAAATTTTCAAAAGTTTGAATTTTTACTTTTAATTGAATTTTATGTGTGGTCGTTGCGATTTTTGTCGAAATGACCATGCTGTTTTATACGGTGGTTTGGACAGTTAAAAGTTCAGCCACCTGTTTTGTTATAACAATTTTGTAAAAACATGCTCTTAAATGGCAATCCTGCCGTTAAACTTTATTAGGAGGCATGATAAAAATTACATTCTTGTAATTTTTATCATTGCAGTTTGCTCAAACGTTGCTTTCTCAAACTGTGATTTCCGCCATCCGTGGCTCGCTGCTAACGCGAAGTTTTATAGGAGAAAAAAATGCTTCAAAAAATTTTAGAAATTATGTTCTCTCACGGCAGGTGGATGATGATTTTGCAGGGGTTGGGAACAACTCTTTTAATCGCCTTTTGCGCGGTTTTGATGGGAACAATCCTTGGCTGCATTTTTGCAATTTTTAAACTTTCTAATTCAAAAATTTTAAATGCGATTTCTAACGTTTATACGACTTTGATTCGCGGAATTCCAATGGCAACTCAGTTGATGATTTGTTATTTTGTTATTTTTTCGCCATTGGGAGTAAGAAATACTGTTTTGGTTGCAATAATTTCGTTTGGTGTAAATTCCGGGGCATATTGCACAGAAATTTTCAGAGCTGGAATAAACGGTGTAGATAAAGGTCAAATGGAAGCCGGACGTTCGCTTGGCTTGAACTGGGCACAGACTATGTTTGCAATCATTATTCCTCAGGCTTTTAAAACTATTTTGCCTACTTTTGCATCGGAATTCATTACTCTTATAAAAGAAACTTCGGTTGCAAGTTTTATTGCCGTAGTTGACCTTCAGAAAGCGTGCGACAATATTCGCAATGCAACTTACAACGCCTGGGTTCCGCTCCTTTCCTGCGCCCTGGTTTATCTTATTCTTACAGTTGGTCTTACAAAGATTTTTTCTGCAATCGAAACAAAAGTTGCCAAGTCTGAAAAAAAATAAAATTCCTTGAATTTTTTACTGGAGAAAATTGATGATTGAAATAAGAAACCTTGTTAAAAAATTTGGACAATTAACAGTTCTTGACGGAATTTCGGAAACTATAAATAAAGGCGAAAAAATTGTAATTATCGGACCGAGCGGCGGCGGTAAGTCGACTTTTTTGCGTTGCTTGAATTTACTGGAAACTCCGACTAGTGGAAGCATTATTTTTGAAGGAACAGACATTACCGGCAAAAAAACAGACATCAACAAAATCCGTCAAAAAATGGGAATGGTTTTTCAGCATTTTAACCTTTTTCCTCACAAAACCGTTTTGCAAAATTTGACTCTTGCTCCAGTTATGCTCAAAATTATGAAAATTGAAGAAGCGGAAGAAAAAGCATATTCGCTCTTAAAAAGAATTGGTCTTGCCGAAAAAGCACGCGCTTATCCATCAAGCCTTTCCGGAGGCCAGCAGCAGCGAATTGCAATTATCCGCTCGATTATGATGAATCCGGAAGTTATTCTTTTTGATGAGCCAACAAGCGCCCTTGATCCGGAAATGGTCGGCGAAGTTTTGTCACTTATGCGCAATCTTGCAGATGACGGAATGACGATGGTTTGTGTTACTCACGAAATGGGGTTTGCCCGCGAAGTTGCCCAGAGAATTTTTTTTATGGACGGTGGAAAAATTGCTGAACAGGGAAGTCCAGCTCAAATTTTTGACAGTCCTAAATCTGAACGCTTAAAGCAGTTTTTAAAAGCGGTTCTGTAAAATTTAAAATCTTAAAATTGTAAAAATTAGTGAAAAAAGCATTTCCTTTAAAAATCCTGATTTTCTGTTTTTGCTCACAATTTTTTGCGGATGCTGAAAATTTGATAAAGAATGTTCGTGCCTCGGAAAGCCCATTTTGTCTTTCCAAAAGTAAAGACGGAGCATTGCTTGGCGCTGGAATTTTTTTGTCCGGAGCGGATTTGTTTTTGGACAACGCTTTAAAAATCAATCGGCAGACGTTTGATGAAAGCCGCAGTTTTGAAAAAAAATCTGTAAACGGTTTTGACAGATTTTTTATGAACGATTACAATTTTTTGCTCGATAAAGTTGGCGGAAATATTTTTTTGTGTTCTGCAATGGCAAGTCCGATTTTTGTTTTTGGAAATTCTCAAAAAAGCGAATGGAAAACTGTCGGCTTAATGTATGCCGAAACTCTTTTAATCGCGAATGGAATTAAGGAGCTTGCAAAACTTTCAATAAACCGTTACCGGCCAATGTGCTATTTTGAAAGCGGCGATTCTTACGATTCGTACAAAGAAGACGGCGATTTTGCGAATTCTTTTCCGTCTGGACACTCAACAATGGCTTTTGCTGGAGCCGCTTTTTCGAGTTATGTTTTTTGGAAATATTTTCCTGAAAGCCCGTTGCGTTACGCTGTTTGCGCCGGAAGTTTTTCTTTTGCAGCTGCAACAGCCGTAAGCCGCGTTTTGTCCGGAAATCACTTTGTAAGCGATGTCGCGGTTGGAGCGCTGATCGGTTCTTGCACAGGATTTTTAGTTCCTTTTTTGCATCAGCCAAAAAAAACAGAAACAAACGAAAATATTCAGGTTGGAATTTTGCCGAACGGTTTTTTGATGAGGCTCAATTTTTGATGGAAGATTTATTCAATTCAAGAAAAACAAGAAATTTGCTTAAAAAAAAAGATTCAGTTTTTAAAAAATGCAAGCATCCGCTTGTCGATTTTTTGTGGTTTTTGGGCGTAATTTGTTTTTGTGTTGCAATCCGCCATCCTTTTTATTTGGGACTTTCGTTTTTTGCAGGAATTTTATTCAATATTCTTCAAAAAAACTGGCACGGCTTAAAACTGATAATTTTTTGTGTTCCAATTTTTATTTTTCTTTCTGCTCTAAATCCGCTCGTAAGCCATTGGGGAGAAACTGTCCTTTTTTTGATTTTTGGAAAACCTTTTACAAAAGAAGCGTTTATTTACGGCCTCAATATGGGGCTTGTTTTTTTAGTAATGTTTGAATGGTTTTTGTGCTTCGGCTGCGTAATGACCGTGGACAAATTCACTTATCTTTTTGCGCCGGTTTTTCCTTCTGTAAGCTTGATGATGGTGATGATTTTGCGGCTTGTTCCTTTTTGCATAAGGCGGGGGCGCGAAATTTTTGACGGTCGTTGTGCAATCGGATTAAAAAAATCGACTTTTAAGCAAAAATTTTCGGTTTTGAACGCGGTTATGAGTTCAATTTTGGAAGACGGCGTAATGACGGCTTTGAGCATGGAAAAACGCGGTTACGGAACAGCAAGGCGCACTAGTTTTTTGAATTATCGCTGGAGACTTTCAGATTTTTTTGAACTGTTTTTTTTGAGTTTTTGCGCTTTTTTTGTTGTCTGCGGAATAAAAAACGGAACCTGCGCGGTCAATTTTTATCCTGTAACAAATTTTTCAAAAATTTTTGCAAACCTTCAGTCGGCGGAAACTTTTTTTGCCTTTGCAGGATTTTTGTTTTTGCCAATGATTATTAAATTTTTTTCTGAGGATTAAAAAATGAATTATAAAATCAATTTTAACGGAACGGATTTTTTTATAAAAAAAGGGGATTTTGTTGTAGTTTGCGGAAAATCCGGCTCAGGAAAGACAACTTTTCTTCTTCAGTTCGAAAATGAGCTTAAAAAACTCGGTCAAAAAACCGGATTTGTTTTTCAGAATTTTGACTCTCAGCTTGTAACGGACAAAGTTTGGCACGAACTTGCATTTGCCCTCGAAAATACAGCGGTTCCAAGAAAAATTATGGAACGCCGGGTTGCGGAAATGGCGGCGTATTTTGGAATTTCTGACTGGCTTTGCTCAAAAACCGAAAATCTTTCTGGCGGACAAAAACAGCTTTTAAATCTTGCAAGCACAATGGCGTTAAACCCGGATTTTCTTTTGCTTGATGAGCCAACGAGCCAGCTTGACCCGATTGCAGCTTCAAATTTCTTAAACACCGTAAAAAAAATCAATAGTGAGTTTGGAACGACAGTTGTAATTTGCGAACATCGGCTGGAAGAACTTTTTGAAAAAGCCTGCAAAATTTTGTTTTTGGACAAAATGCAAATCCTTTTTGACGAAAAACCAGAAAATTTTTGTCAGAAAATTCTTGCCTGTCAAAAAAAAGATTTGATTGAATTTTTACCGACGGCTTCGAAAATCATTTCTCGTTTTGAAAAAAAGCCCGAAAAACTTCCGCTGAGTGTTGCCCAGGGACGCTCCTGGATTTTGGAATTTTTAGAAAAAGGCGGAAAACTTGAACCGGAAATTTTTAGCCTTTTGGAAGGCGATGAAAATTTAAAAAATGAAAAAAATCATCAATTTGATGAAAAAAACTGCCCTCAAAAATCAAAAAATCTTGTTAAAATAAAAAATTTGAGTTTTAGATACGAAAAAACTTTGCCATGGATTTTGCAGGAACTTGATTTTTGTATCGAAGAAGGAAAAATTTACGCGATTGCAGGAGCAAATGGCAGTGGAAAATCAACCTTGCTCAAAATTTTGTGTTCGCTTTTAAAAAGTTCCCGTGGAACCGTAAAAATTGAAAAAACTGCGCGCAATAAAATTTTTATGCTTCCTCAAAACGTGCGCAATATTTTTACAAAGCAAACTGTTCTGGAAGAACTTGAAGAATGTGGCTGGAAAAAAGACGGAAATTCTGTTTTGAACGAAAATGTTTCTTTGAGCGCGAAATTAGAATCGAAAAAAAATGATTTTGTGATGGAAAA
>NZ_DBJD01000030.1:0-8989 GCF_002297065.1 Treponema sp. UBA785
TTTCCTTAAAAATCCGCCCGTCCGCAAATTCAAGAACGCTGTATTTTTTTAACGTGTCTGGAGAAGCCCCGCGGTATTCTGTGACGGAAACCGGCGAGCCGCTGAATTCAGGAGAGGTAGCCAATGTATTTTTTGAAACTGAAACCGTGTTTTGCGGAAAAACTTCTGCGCCTCCAAAAATAAAAAAAGATGCAAACGCCAAACAAAAAAAACGAGATGATTTCATTTTTTCTTAAGTCTCCATAAAAAATTCTCATTAAAAATTATACAAATACAAAAAAACGGTTTCAAGACAAATAAAAAAAGCAGGGCTAAAACGGAGACATATTTAGTCCTGCTAAAGAAACAACGGTTAAATATGAACTTTCAAGTATTATTATTTTACAGAGCCCCCTCCTCTCCTGCCTGCGTATTTTCAGCAGGAACATTTTCTGTCGGAGCAGCAGAATCTGCATTGTCACTGGCAGCCTGTGAGTTTTGTGTTTCTAAGGCTTTTGTTTCAGAAAAAGAAGTTTCAGGAACATTTTCCTGTGCAGCAGCATTTGAATCTACAGCAGCTTCTGTTTTTTTCGTTCCGGCGCAAGAGAACATCATTGCGGCAAACGCAACCATTGATACGGCGATAAAAATTTTCTTTGTTGTTTTCATTTTTTCTTCCTCTTATTTATAGTTTTAATTTCATTATCTGACATATTACTTTGTCATTATCCGGCTTGACCGGATAATTTCTAAACAGATTCCCTTGTCAAGCAAGGGAATGACAGTAATGTTTCCCAATTTTTTTCTACTCAGCAAGCGCAAGGCTTTTCTCGCTGAAATCTCCTGAAAGACGGCAGACAGCAACCTTGTCATCCGCGCTGGAAGAAAAATCCGAAATCTCAACATTGTCAATCAGAATCGCAGTGTCGGAAACTTCGACTGGAAGAACTTTTCCAGAAAGAGTCTGAACAGAATTTTTTGATTCCAAATTTTCCTTTGTAAGTTTTTCAGGAACAATGTAGTCGGCAATGTTCTTTGAAATTTTTTCAGAATCAGCAACTGTGTCAACCGGAGCAAGAACAGTAACGCCAGAAGCCGAAACTACAGAAGCAACTGTGTCAGAAGAATTTTTGAGGACTTCTGCAAAAACCTTGATTCCGTCAACTTCCTCAATCGACTTTGAAATTTCCTGAGCCGAAAGAACGCCGTCGTCAGCCGGAGCAGCCTCGTTCTGGACATTCAATCCAGCTGCAGCGCCAGCATCTGAAATCGGAGAAGAAGCCAATTCCTGCGCAAAAAGTCCTGCCGAAACCAAAGCAGCAACACCGATAACAACTGTAAGTCTTTTCATAGTTTTTTCCTTATCAAAAAAACGTTTTGGATTCTAAAAAACAACGGACTTCAACGCTCAAGCATCTATTCCGTCTCCTCCGTTTTTTTGATAAGACAATCCTACAGTCAGCGTTTCAAGACTTTTTATTGAAAATGTCAAGATTATGCAAAGATTTTAAATTTGAACCGCAATTTTCCGTCATATCCGGCCAGCCGTGGTTCCGCCTTTCGGCTTCATTGCCGCACTTCGCATTGCTCCGTTCCGCAACGGCTACGCCGCCACTCTTGTCCGGGGTAAATTTTCCGCTCAAACCTTTCATTAACGCATTTTTTTCTAACTTAGCGTAAAAAAAATCCCCGGCTCTTCCCTTTTTATTTAAGGAGAGCCGGGGATTTTTGATTTTTATTATTTTTATTTTTATTTTTTTACAGCCTAGGCATTGGCTTTTTTAGCGTTGTGCTGGGCTACGAAAGTTTTTACACCTTCAACCACAAGCACGATTGCCAAAACCGCCATTGCAAACGCAAATATAAGCTGGAACCAGTTGCCCCAATGCATTGCGTTTGGCGCGTGTCTTACCATTGCAGAGATTTTTCCAACAACAGTAAAGATAAGCTGTGTCAAAGTCGCAGCCAACATAAATGCCATTGGAATAAAGAACATTTTATTGTTTTTACCGGCTTTTCCAAGCCATGCCGCAACTGCAAGAAGAGCAATTCCTGCAAGAAGCTGGTTTGCAGAGCCAAACAGCGACCAAATTGCAGATAGTTTAAGTCCTCCAAGGATTGAACCAATCACAACCATCATTGTTGTTCCAAAAAACGGATTTGCAAGGATTTTGCGGACTGGAGATTTTGCATCTTTCCATGTTTTTTCATCTTCATTCAAGAAGAGTTCCGAGAACATAAAACGCGAAAGTCTAGTTGCAGAATCAAGGCTTGTAAGCGCAAATACAGAAATAGAAAGCGTCAAAAGCGCATTGATTATTCTATAAATTCGTGTCGAAGAATCTCCGAACATAATTGCAATTCCGTTTCCAAAAGCTGTGGCAGGAGAACCATTAAACGACCATATTCCGTTTTCTACGTGCATAAATTTTCCAGAAACCATGCCAAGAGCAATCAAAGAAATTACACCAAGAGCAGACTCAATCAGCATAGAACCGTAAGCGATTGGCCTTGCGTTCTGTTCAGCATCAAGCTGCTTAGAAGTAGTTCCAGAAGCAATAAGAGAATGGAAGCCAGAGCAAGCGCCGCAGGCAACTGTAATAAAGAGAGCCGGGAACATATGTCCGATTGACTGTGTCCAGCCTGTAAAAGCAGGAAGCTCAAAATGAACACCGCGAGCTGAGCCGGTAAAGGCAGAAACTACGATTCCGGCAAGAGCAAGAAGAATCATTGCATAAAGCAAGAACGAAGAAAGATAGTCGCGAGGCTGCAGCATAATCCATACAGGAATAAGAGAAGCCAGGGCAATGTAAAGGGCAATAACAACAATCCAAGTTACGCGTCCGCCGCCAAGACCAACATTCAACCCAAGAACAATAATTCCAACAATTGCAATAATTCCGGCGATTGTCGCAGGAAGAGTTTTTACACCAAAGCGGTTTGTAGCAAGTCCGTAGATTACAGCAAGAATAATAAAGCAGACAGAAATCATTGCAGTCGTCTGGTTTTCAGTAGGATGAAGAACAAAAAGACCGGCTTCTTTTACTCCGTCTGCAACCTGCTGCGCAGTAAGGGCTGGAGTAAAGAAAGTGCTTGCTACAACATTTACAAACGAAGCAATTACAAGAATCAAAACGAGAAGCGAAAAAATAATGAACAGTTTTTTAGCAAATTTTCCCATCGATGTTTTGATAATCTCGCCAATTGATTTTCCTTCGTTGCGGATTGAAGCAAAGAGCGAACCGTAATCTTGCAAACCGCCAAAGAAAATACCGCCAATAACGCACCACAAAAATACAGGAACCCAGCCAAAAACTGCGGCCATAATCGGACCGTTAATCGGGCCTGCGCCAGCAATCGAAGAAAAATGGTGTCCCATCAAAACGGCAGGCTTTGTCTCAACATAGTCAACGCCGTCAGGCATAAAATTCGCCGGAGTTGATTTTTTAGGATCAATTCCCCACTGTTTTGCCAGATAAGCGCCATAAAAAACATATCCGGCAAAAAGCAAAGCAAGAGCAGCAATAATAATCAATAAAGCTGTCATAATCTTTTCCCTCCATTGGAAAAAAACTTTTTTCAAAAATCACCTAAAAACCGTCAAAACTGAGCAGTTCAAAATCAAGGCAATTTTTATTAAATAAAAATAATTTGCTTAAAGACCTTCTTCAAATGCCCTGCAAGCCTATTTACCGCAAAACTTCCGCAAGAAAGATCCATTACAGCCAGTCTCAAATCACTCCATCCCCGAAAAGTAAAATTATAAGATTTGTGCTTTTTTATTTTTCTGCAAGTTTTCAGAACTTCGCCACAAGTTTTTTCAGCAAGCACAATCAAAGTAACGTCAGAAGTTTTGTGCCCTTCAACCGGCTTAACCTTTGAAATTCCGTCGTTCCAGGCAAGCTCTGCAAGTTCCGCCAAACGCTCGGCCGACAATTCTTTTTCGAGCGCAAAATAAACGTACTCATGAGTATAAATGTCCGAAAGATGCGCGATTTTCAAGAGCATGTACTGCTCCGTGTGAGAATGAAATTCCGCAGTCGCAACAAAAGGGCTGACAGGATTTTCAGTATTCAAGTCGTAGTATCTTTTAAAAGAGTCAAGCAACTTTTCCAGAACTTTTTTGCTGTCCATAGTTATGTAATACCATTTTTATAAAATTTAATAAATAGTAAACTTCTTAAGTGTCGTTAAATTTCAGTTTTATTTATAATTTTACGGGCGCTTCTGCCATAAGGCAGACCGAGTATTCCGCGGCTACGGCTTTCGCCTCCGACCAAAGGCAAGCCTTTGTTTTCGCTACGCTCACCGCTCCATCCTCTAGCGCGGTTCGCTTTAGCGAACAGTTCAAATCCGAGTTTTGCGTAAGCAAAATCTCGCAGCGTGCCTGCACGCACACTCTCTAGCGCGGTTCGCTTTTAGCGAACAGTTCAAATCCGAGTTTTGCGCCAGCAAAATCTCGCAGCGTGCTTGCACGCACACACTCTAGCGCAGTTCGCTTTTAGCAGTCTGCGCACGCAATTTATTTGAAAAAATTTTTGCGCAGTTTTCAGGAATCCAGCCTTCCTTTACAAAAAACCATTTTTCGTAATTATCGTCAATTTTTACTGTCGAGCTTCCTTCTACAACCCTGATTTCGCCACGGCGCAAATAACTTTCGACAGGATTTTCATATCCGGCTTCTTTATGGCAGGCTGTATAAGGAGAAGTTACCAAAAGCCATTCAACTCCAGGTTCAATCGCCATAGGTTCAAGGCTGTCAAATTGAATTTTTTCATTTTTTTTTGAGCAGGAAATAAAAACTAAAGAACCAAAAATAAACGCGCAAAAAAGAAAATTTTTTTTCATCGATAAAACCTGGCAAATCTTCAATATTAAAGGCTGTCTGCCAAAAACTTGCAAATCTGAGGATAAATAAGCAAGTCAGAATCTACAAAATTCAAAGTCGGAATCTCTGCAAGCTCAGCCCAGCGGTACTCGGTGTGTTCTGTCAAATTAAATTTTTCCGTCATTCCGTCGTGCGGAAGATGTATAAGATACGCATGCAAAGAAAAATCGTCGCCGTTATGCTTAAACGTCGCTTCCGCAATTTTTTTATCGACACTCACCCTTACGCCGAATTCTTCTTCAAATTCGCGGATTATCGACTGCTCGTCCGTTTCCCCGTCTTCAACTTTTCCGCCCGGAAATTCCCAGCGGCCGCCCATCTGCCCGACAGGATTTCTATGTGCAATAAAAACTTTTTTTTCGTTAAAAGCAATGCAGGCAATCGATTTTTTATTCATTTTTTTTATATAGCTCCAATAAAATCAGTTTTTTACAGAAAAAGAACACGTGGAAAGATAAAATGCAGGACTCCGGCAATTATGCAGAAAATTCCAAGATATTTTCTTCCGCCTATAAAAACAGTCGTTAAAAACGCCGGAAATTTTAATTCAACATTTGACTTTTGAATATAGAATTCAATTAAAAGCGCAAAGCAGGCCGCAAGTCCGGCAACAGCAGGAATCAAATCTCCAATTACAGGAACATCGTTCTGAACTGCCGAAAGAAGCTTTAAGATTCCAGTAAGTCCGGACAAAATTGCAACTACAAGCCGGAAAGTCATATCGTCAAAAAAAGTACCTTTTGAATTGATTGCAAACTGAAGCTTTTTGTCAAAAACAGAATCGTCTTCGCTTTCTGTCGAATCACTAGAATTTTTTTCAACTTCAGAATCATGATTTTCTGCATCAATTTCTTCTGCCGCTTCGCTTTTTTTTGCTGTAAAGTCGGTGGCATAAACAAGAATAAGACCTGCAACAACATTCAATAAAATCGAAAGAAAATAAATCTGTAACATTTTTTAACTCCTATAGAAAGTCAAGATTAAAACTTCAGTTTTATGATTGGCTTTTTTAAGTTCTCCGTAAAATTTTTAGCGTTTTTCAACTGGACATTTTAAATTGACGGATTTTCCATCAAGAAAAATTTCTACATTTATATAAAATATATCATAATCATGGATAGTTGTCCGTAAAAAATTTTCATTCCCGTTATAAATATTCAGTTCCACGCGCTTTTCAACAACATTTTTTTGCGCATCCAGAAATTCAATGCCCACATCAAAATTCAGCGGATTTTCAATTTTGTATTTTTTTGACGGCTCTTCAAATTTTACGCTCACGTAGACAGTTTCTTCAAAGGAAAAGGCTGTAAGCTCAATGGGAACTCCGCCCAAAATATTTTCGTTTTGCCTGTTAAAAAATCCAAGAAAAACTACGAGTAAAAAGCAGATTATGAGCGCCATAAAGACAAGCCTGTTTGTTTTTGTCGAAACAAGAGCCTTAAAAAGTCCCGGCTTAAAAACCTTAAATGTTCCGTCGTAAAGGTTCTGCACTTCTTGAGGAGCATTTTTTAGCCTTTCTTCGCGACTGTAGTAAAAGACCATTTTGTCTTCCTCGCTTTCGCCTCTGGCTTCTTTTTTTCTGCTAAAATCCATAATTCTTCCAAAAACCGCGTTTTTAATTCATTCTAGTTCATAAATGAAGAAACAAGAGAATCTGTGCGCCACCATACGATTTCGGCCTTTTCTTTTTTTATGTAAAGAGCGCTTATAATTCCGTTTCCGCTGAGTCCAAGCGAATAATACAGAATCTCGCTGTGCTCAACTGGAAGCGAGCGTTTTAAAATTTTCTGTCCGCTCGGCTGCACCATCTGAATCAAATAGCCTTTTTCTGTCGGAACAGAAAAGAAAAACCAGCCTCCGTCTGTAACGCCCAAAAAGTCAAAAGGAATAGAAAAAACTTCTTTGCTCAGATTTTCCGAAACCGATTCCTCGTGAGGAGGAATATCAAGCCCTTCTTCATAAAGTCCGGTTTCTACGTTGAGAGGATAAAGCATTGTTTTTTCAAAATCGATGCCCGACTGTACTTTTGTAGCCGGATCGAGATAGTTTTGAAAATAATTTACCTGGACATAGAGTTTTCGGGAAACGCTGTCAGGAATTACATTTTCAATCGAAATAAAATTTATATTTTCAGAATCATTTAAGTCCTTAAGCTTTGGAACAAGTTTTTCGTTAAACGGAACCGAATAAAGCAAAAAGCCGGAAGAATTGAACCAGTAGACAAGAGGTCCTTCGTTCGATTCGCATACAACAACAAGCTCGTTGTTTTTTGTGGCATAGATATTTTTTATAAACGGAAACGGAGTTCCGCCTGGCCCCTGCTGTCCAAGATAATCAATAAAAGTTCCATCGCTGTTAAAACGCAGGACAATGTAGCTTAAGAGAAGCCTGTTTTCTATGTCGTTTTCCTGGCGCTCCGCAGGAAGAGTGTCAACTGCGTAAAGGCATTTGTTGGAATCTACCGCAAGAGGGCCAAGAGTGTTAAAAGGATATTCAACCGCTTTTTTAGTTGAATTTACAGAAGTCTTGTCTGCAAAAGAAGGAGTTTTTGTGTATTCGCTGTTGTAATAAAGAGTCAGAAGCTCGCCATAGGAATTAAGCTCGAGGATTTTTTTTGACTCGCCGTTTGCAATATAAAAAAAACCGTCGTGCATAGTCATAAACGTGTTTATTGAGCCGGATGTACTTAAGTTAAAGAGATTTAACTCGTCTTCAAAACTGCCGTAATTTATTGTAAAAAGGTCTTTTTCGTTAATCGAAGCCACAGAATTTGAGCGGGCGCACGAAAACGCGCTTAAAAAACTTAAAGCCAGAAAGGTAAAAAAACATATTTTTGAAATTTTTCTTTGCATTGTAAAAAAAAGAATATAAAATTGAGCAAAGACCGTCAATGTATCTGATACGGCAAAACTTACGCCGGACTGGAGCAGCGCGCAGCGTTGGCATAGCCAATGGAGCAAAAGCGGAACTGCGCAAGGCCGGTTAGAACGCAAACTGCCGTCCATTTCGTTAAAAAAATCGGCATTGGTCAATTTTTTGCGTTTTTTTTCTATTCTTTAAGCAGTTTTTTTATTATACTATAAACATTATGTTAGACAAAATTTTCACTGCAATTTTCGGTTCTCAGAATGACCGTGATGTAAAAAAGTTAAGACCAATCGTTGAACAGGTCAATGCAAAAGAAGAATGGGCAAAATCTCTGGCCGCAGAAGACTTTCCAAAACAGACACAGATTTTTAAGGAACGCCTTGCAAAAGGTGAGTCGCTTGATGATATTCTTCCAGAAGCCTTTGCTCTTTGCCGCGAAGCTGCTTTCCGTGTAAGAGGCGAGCGCGCTTATGACGTTCAGGTTATGGGCTCTATCAACCTGCACATGGGCCGCATTACAGAAATGAAGACTGGTGAAGGTAAAACTCTTGTTGCCGTTGCTCCTTCGTATCTGAACGCGCTTTCTGGAAAAGGCGTGCATGTCGTTACTGTAAACGATTACCTTGCAGAACGCGACGCAAACACAATGCGCCCGGTTTTTGCCTACCTCGGTTGTACTGTCGGCGCGATTCTTTCTAATATGGACAATGCGGCCCGCCGCGAAGCTTATGCCTGCGACGTCACTTACGGAACAAACAATGAATTCGGCTTTGACTACCTGCGCGACAACATGCAGGTTGAGCTTAAACAAAAAGTCCAGCGTGGATTCAACTATTGTATCGTAGACGAAATCGACTCCATCCTCATTGATGAAGCCAGAACCCCTCTTATTATTTCTGGCGCTGGAGAAGACGACACTTACAAATATTACGAAGTTGACAAATATGTCGGCGAATTTACCGAAGTTGCAAAAGACCCTGCGACGGACGACTATCCGGACGAAGTTCAGATGACTCCGGAAGAGCGTGCCGCAATGGAAGGCGACTACAAAATTGATGAAAAATCAAAAAGAGTTTCCTTTACAGACAAGGGCATGGATCATATCGAAAAGATTCTTCATCAGCACAATTTGATTCAGCCAGGAACAAAACTCCAGGACGAGCAAAACTTTGAATTTTTACACTACTTTACACAGGCGCTTCGCGCGCACCTTCTCTATCAGAACGATGTTGACTATGTTGTAAAAGACGGTCA
>NZ_DBJD01000030.1:9103-24677 GCF_002297065.1 Treponema sp. UBA785
CAGGCAATCGAGGCAAAAGAACACGTAAAAATCGCCCAGCGCAACCGCACTATGGCAACCGTCACATTCCAGAATTTTTTCCGCATGTACGACAAATTGTCTGGTATGACAGGCACGGCTCAGACAGAAGCTGTTGAATTTTCAAAAATTTACAAGCTCGACGTTGTTGCAATTCCAACAAACCTTCCTGTTGCCCGCATTGACGAGCAGGACGAAGTTTATCTCAACGAAGAAGACAAGTGGAACGCAATCGTTAAAGAAATCAAGACCGCCCACGAAAAAGGCCAGCCTATTCTTGTCGGCACGGTTTCGGTTGAAAAATCAGAACATCTGTCCGCCCTCCTTACCCGCGCAGGTATCAGGCACGAAGTTTTGAATGCAAAGAACCACGCGCGCGAAGCCCTCATCATTGCAGAAGCCGGCGCAAAGGGCGCTGTTACTGTAGCAACAAACATGGCAGGACGCGGTACTGATATTAAACTCGGCGGAAGCTACGAATCTCGCGCACTAAAACGAGTTGGAACAAACGCAACTCCAGAACAGCTAAAAGAAGCAGTTATCGCAGAAAAAGAAAAGTGGCAAAAAGATTACGAAGAAGTAAAATCTCTCGGCGGTCTTTACGTAATCGGCTCAGAGCGCCACGAATCCCGCCGTATCGACAACCAGCTGCGCGGACGCTCTGGACGTCAGGGAGATCCTGGACGCTCAAAATTCTTCATTTCGATGGACGACGACCTTATGCGCCTGTTTGGCGGTGAGAGAATGAAGCACATCATGACAAGAATCGGAATGGAACCAGGAGAACCGATTTATCATCCATGGCTTACAAAAGGAATCGAAAACGCACAGAAAAAAGTAGAAGAGCGCAACTTTGAAATCCGTAAGAACCTTATCGACTACGACGATGTTTTAAACGACCAGCGTGAATATATCTACGAACAGCGCGATGGAATTCTTTCGGACGAAAAACTCTCAGAACGCATAATGCTCACGGCTCAGGACTATCTTGACCAGTGGTTTGAAGAATATTCACACAACCGCAAAAACGGACTCACCACTCTTTTGACACAAATCCGCGAAAATTTCGGAGTCCAGCTTCCGGCGGAAGATGTTTCAAAAGAAAAAGTTATGGCGCTTCTCCAGAACGATCTGACAGAAAAAGAATCTCTCGTTGGACACGAACAGTTCAATATGTTTATCCGCTACCAGTATTTGCAGTTAATCGACAAAAAATGGCTCGACCAGCTCGAATTTTTGGACGGCTTAAGAGAAGCAGTTCACCTTCGCTCTTACTCATCAAAGAATCCGCTCACAGAATACAAAATAGACGGTTTTAACGCATTCGAAGATATGCTCGAAACCATCCGCCTTACAATTGCAGGCAGAGTATTCAAAGTGCGCATTCAGATAAATCCAGCTCCACAGCCGGCGCAGCGCAACATTCAGATGAACGCCCAGCATCAGCAAGCGCAGAGCATGGGCCAGGCAGCGGACGGTGTAAATGCGCATCAGAGCAGACAGGCTGCAAGCAGAGTAATGGTAAACGGCCGTCAAGGACAGAGTGTTACAGTCCGCCGCACAATTCCAAAAGTCGGAAGAAACGATCCTTGTCCTTGCGGAAGCGGCAAAAAATACAAACAGTGCCACGGACGCTAAAAAAACTTTATAAAAATTTAGGGCTTTCCTGCCGTGCAAGCACGGCAGGCCGGGTCATTCAGGGTTACGTGCATAACACTTTGCGAGCCCTTACTGCCCCCTAAGCCGTTTTATTTTCCTGTATGGCCGGGAACTCCGCGTCTATTCAATGGCCAGAACCTGTAGCTCGTAGTTCCGAGAATTTTAGAGCGGTTTACATACTGCGGAGAAATATCCGAGTAATAAGTTACAGAAACCGGGTCTAAACTTGTAAGAGGCGCAAGCCAGTTGTCATAAGAATGGCGCATATCAAGCGAATTAAAGCGGTTGTCGCCCATCATAAAATAGCAATTCTGCGGAATATACTGAGGATTGCCGTCTTTGTCGTTTGCCGGAAAAACAGGCATATTGCGTCTGTCCATCAAAAATGCATAAGAGTTTAGCATTGCCGCAGTTTTCAATAGTTCCTGAATTTGAGAATCAGACTTAACCTGCTCTATGTTTTTACCTGCAGCAAGAAGCTGAGCATCCCTCAAGAACAGTCTTCCAGCAACTTTTTTTATCATAAGGTTAAGCTTAAAATTTGCTTCTGAGTAAAGATCTCCGTTAAAATTAAAATCCGCATTTTCCGTCCAGGCAGTCATAAAGCGCTCAAAGCTTTTTGCCCCGTCTTTATTTGAAAGAAGAGCCTGCGCATAAAAATAATGCTGCGCAAAAAGGGAATTTTCAAAAAGATATTTGTCCGTAAAAAGAACATCCAGACTGTTATTCTGCTTTTCTGAAGAATAAGCTGCAAAGATTTTTTCAAAACTCTTGGAAATCGACTTTGCCTCTATTTCAAAGAGCTTTATGTCAAAAGCATTGCGCTGTTTTTCACATTCAATCATAGAATCATATTCTTCCTGGCCTACAACATAACTTTCTCTTGTAAGTCCGCGCTTGATTGAATTTTTTACAGTATTTAAATTCCATTCTGCATATTTTGCATCCTGTTCAACAACCTTCCATTCGTCGCTTGCCTTTGTCCGCGAATAAAGAATTCCGTCCTGCATCATAAGCTGCTCCCCAGGAACACCGGCAATTCTTTTTACAAGAGGATCTGCTTTTGGATTGCCGCCTTCATCAACGTTCAGATTTACCGTCGTCAAAGTGCACATGTATACAATCTGGCTCAAGAATGTCCGTACCTCGCTTTTTCTGTCGTTTGAATAGTGAGGATTTCTAAAAACAACAATGTCGCCGCGCTTATACTTTTTTACATAAGGAAGTCCAACTTCCGAAAGCGGGAATTTGGGACCGCTCGCAGTCTTAAAAACAACAACGCGATCCCTTATCAAAAATTCTGGAACCATCGACTCGGAAGGAATCTCATAAAGCTGGACGATAAAAATGTTCAAAAGCAAAACCATAAAAACGGCCTGCACAAGAGCGTCAACCCAGCTCAAACATTCAAAAGCAATTCTCTTGATTCCTTTTTTTGTTCCAATCGAATTCTCGTTTATAAATTTCTTCCAGTTTTCGTCAATTTTGGCAATTCTCTTTGGATTAAGACAATAAAGAATCCACAAAGACAAAACACTTGCAACACACCAGAAAACAACTTCAATTAAATCGATAAGATAAAAAGTTCCGTGATTTCCCGCCCGGCGCAAAACAAAGGCAATTAAAAGGACATAAGGCTCATACTGCAAAAGTGTACGGAAAACGCTTATAAAACGCAAATCTTTCTTTCCAAAAAGCTGGCTATAACCAGCCCAAAAAAGAACGCCTGTAAAAATCAATGCAAGCGGAAACGCCGTCAAAGAAACGTCCAAAGACACTGAAAAACACAAAACAGAAAAAATTGCAGACGAAAAAACGGCTGCAAGGGACAAAACTTTTAATTTATCTTTATTCATGATAAAAAAGTATAGCAAAAATAAAATAAACAGACTACTCTAAAGAAAATCTGCATAAAAAAAATTGAATTAAAAATCTATAAAAATGGAATAAAGATATGTCCGAAATTTTTAATAAAAAGATTGCCTTAGAAATGGTCGGAAATGACAGCGAGCTTCTGTCAATTTTAATCCAGGCCTTTTTGAGCGTCGAGTTTTCGCCAGAAAAACTGAATGAACTTGTTCTCTCCAAAAAAAATGGAGAAGCGGCTTCGTACGTCCATCGGGTAAAAGGAGCGGCAAGACAACTCGCAATGGAGAAACTTGCGCAAATCGGTCAAAACTTGGAAGATGTCCTGCGCGAAAAAACTACAGGAGAAGCTCAAAAACTGACAAATGATTTTTGTGAATGTTATTCAGAAAGCTTAAAAACAATTCAAAAGGAAGCCAGCTGACAAGACCCGCCGGCTGATAAGCTCCTGTTAAAAATCAAGGCTTCTTAAAAACTTTCCTTCGATTGTATAAAGTCCGGCTTTTATTTTGCCATCGGAACTTATATCAATAAGTCCGCAGGTTTTTCCGTCATCGCATTTTGGAAGGCTTATCGAACCGGGATTAAAATAGTAAAAGCCGCTGCTTTCTTCCAAAACAGTAACATGGGTATGTCCGCTTACAATCAAAGTCCCTTTTGGAAGCCAGTTCTCTAGTTTTTCGCGATTGTAAAGATGTCCGTGGTGAACAAAAACTCTTCTGTTTGAATCAAAAACTGTCGTATAGGCGGCAAGACACGGAAATTCGAGCACCATTTCGTCAACTTCTGCATCGCAGTTTCCGCGAACGCAGATAATCCGCCCCTTGTTTTCGTTCAAAACCGAAGCAACTTTTTTAGGATTCCAGCCTTCCGGCAAAGGATTGCGAGGCCCGTGATTCAGATAATCTCCGCAAAGCAAAAGATAATCAGCCTGTTTTCCAAAACAATCAAGCGCTTTTTCCAGGCTCTCTGCGCTTCCGTGAATATCCGAAATCACCAGATACTTCATATTTTACCCCGATTTTTATTTTTTTATCTGTTTGTATTCGTTGTAAGCAAGAAGGAATGGTCCTACGCCTTTCGCATCGTCCTGAACAATCGGTTCACTCATATAATAATCAAATGTTCCGTCGCGGCGCAAATCTTTTTCCGGGCCTAAACCTGCAACAAGACAGATTCCTCCAAGGCTCAAACGTCCAGAATCAGTATTCAGATATTTGTCGCAAATCCCTTCAAAAGCCCTGATTCCTGCTTCCTGAAATTTTTTGTCTTCAAGAATTTTTGTGCGGTAGCCTTTTAAAAGTGAATATGCAAAAATTGCAGAACCAGAGGTCTCCAGATAATTCTTTCCTTTTCCTGGATAATTTGGAACCTGCCACCACATTCCGCTTTTGTCCTGAAATTTAAGCATGCTTTCGCACAAGTCAATGAAAATGCCCTTTAATTTGTTCCAGTTTTCGCTTCCGCGGTCAGGAGCAATATTAAGCGTATCCAAAAGCGCCATGCTGAACCAGCCGAGCGAACGAAGCCAGAAATTTTTGCTCAAGCCGGTTTTTTTGTCAGCCCAGAACATTTTTTTTGAACTGTCATAACCGTGATAGTAAAGTCCTGTCTTTGGATCGCGCATAATTTTGTAAACATTGAAAAACTGGTTGTAAGTATCTTCTATGTTTTTTGAATTATTGAAAAGCTTTTCGTATTCCATGTAAAAAGGCTGAGCCATGTAAAGACCGTCAAGCCAAACCTGATTCGGATAAATCTGCTTATGCCAGAAATTTCCTTCGGCAGTGCGCGGCTGGTCTTTTACCTGTTCGTAAAGACGATCCAAGGCCTTTTTGTATTTTTCTTTATTTGTGTAGCGGTACAAAACAAAGAGATTTTTTCCGCCGTTGAGCTCATCGCAGTTCCAGGTGTTTTTGTCGTAACCGTCAATTGTTCCGTCATCGTGGATTCTGTAATCTTCATAGTAATCGCAAAAATCAAGATACTTTTTGTCACCGCTTGTGCTGTAAATTTCAAGCAAAGCCATAATCATGCAGCCGTCGATATAATCCCAGCCAGATTTTTTTCCGGCCCGGGCTTTTTCGATATTCCAGATAGGAAATTCTGCCGTCGATTTAGACATCAAATCGTCAATATAGTGTTCAATTACAACTGCATCCATTTATTTTTCTCCAAAATTCTTATTAAACTCAAAAAAGCCATTTTTACCGGCAAAGAAATTTTTCACTTCTAAATGCAGATTGTAAACGGCACAATATTTTGATATTATAGCATAAAGTATTTTATAAGGGAACATCTAAAACCGCACAGGAGCAAATTTTAATGTCTGATCCAAAATCAATTTTCAGAACTTTAATTGCAGATGCAATAAATGAAATTATCAAGGAAAAAATGCCTGAAACACCGGCAGTAAACGAAGAAACAGTCGTTGTTCAGGATTCTCCGGATCCAAAAATGGGAGATTTAGGCTCTCCAATGTTTGTCTTTGCAAAATCACTGCGCATGGCGCCTCCAGCAATCGCACAGGAAGTTGTTCAGAAAATCGGCGAAAAAGCGTCTTCTTTTGGAACAGTTTTAAATGTCGGTCCTTACGTAAATGTAAAACTCGACAAAGAAAAAGCCATCGCTTCAATCCTTTCAAAAATTGAAGATGAAAAAGATTCTTACGGCTCTCTTGGAGAAAACGGAAAACCGCTTCTGGAAGGCGAAAAAATAATGGTGGAGTTCTCTTCTCCAAACACTAACAAACCTTTGCATCTCGGACACATGAGAAACGATGCTCTCGGCGAATCTGTAAGCAGAATCTTAAAAAAAGCAGGCGCCGAAGTTTACAAGGTAAATATTATAAATAACCGCGGAATTCACATCTGCAAGTCAATGCTCGCATACAAGCTTTTCCACGAAAAAAACGGCGACACTCCAGAAACTCTTGGAATGAAGGGCGACCATTTTGTCGGCCAGTGCTATGTTGAATTTGAAAAATACTTAAAAGGCGAAAAAGACAAGCCGGAAACAGCGCATCCACAGGCACAGCAGCAGGCAGAAGAAATGCTCGTAAAATGGGAAGCCGGCGATCCAGAAATACGCGCGCTCTGGAAGACAATGAACGACTGGACTTTTAACGGAGTAAACGAAACCTATAAAAGAACAGGCGTCAGCTTTGATAAATTCTATTTTGAAAGCGAAACATACCTTAAGGGCAAGGACGAAATTGCAAAAGGCCTCGAAAAAGGCATTTTCTTTAAGGCGGAAGATGGTTCTGTAAGAGTTGATGTGACCGAAGCTGTCGGAAAAGGAAAAGACGGAGAAGACCACGAAAAAGTTCTCTTAAGAAAAGACGGAACTTCTGTTTACATAACACAGGATATTGGAACTGCAATCAGCAGACACAGCGACTGGCCGTTCAACCAGCTGATTTACGTTGTTGCTTCTGAACAGATTTTCCACTTTAAGGTTTTATTCTATATTCTTAAAAAGCTAGGCTTTGAATGGGCAGACAAGCTCTACCACTTGAGCTACGGTCTTGTAAATTTGCCAAACGGAAGAATGAAGAGCCGCGAAGGAACAGTTGTCGATGCAGACGACCTTATCGACTCGCTGCACGCAGATGCCCTCAAAGCAATTAAGGAGCGCGGCCGGGAAGATGATGTCGGCGATGCGGACGACGTGGCAGAAAAAGTCGCGCTTGCCGCCCTTCACTATTATTTGATTCAGGTAAGTCCTGTAAAAGACATGATTTTTAATCCTGAAGAAAGCTTGAGCTTTAACGGAAACACAGGCCCTTATTTGCAGTACATGGGAGCGCGCATTGCCTCGATTTTAAGAAAAGCAGAAAACGACGGAATCGCTCCGCTCGAAGCAAAAGACGCCGCGGTATTCTTAAAGGCTACGGAAGAATGGGATCTTTCAAAACGCCTTGGTGAATATCCCCAGGTAATTGCAAAGGCAGCCGCAAACAAGGATCCGTCTGTAGTCGCGGCATATCTTTACGATATTTCAAAGCTCTTTGCAAAATTCTACCAGAACTGTCCGATTCTTTCGGCAGAAGATGAAAACACAAAAAAAGCGCGTCTCACGCTCGCAAAGGCGACCTTACAGGTTTTAAAAGAAGCAATGAGCCTTGTCCTAGTGCCGTATCTTGCTAAAATGTAAAATATTTCGGGCTGTTCTAAAAACTGGCAACTCTTCAACAAAAGACAGCCATAAGACAGCAAGAACAAAATAAACACAAAAAAACTCCGTGCCATTAAAACTGGCTCGGAGTTTTTTTTTGAATCACGCTCATAACAATGAAAATAAAATTTTAAACTCGAAATTGAATCTTTTAAAATTCAACAATTCTTTGGTTTTTATTGCCGGATTTTTCAAATTTATCATTGTACAGATGACAAGCTAATCAGCACAACACTGATTAGTTTATCATTACAGCGCTGACTAACTAATCAGTATATTAGTGATATGTTAATCAGCACACCGCTTACCAGTTTTATCAGCGCATAGATGATTAGCTTTATCATTACATTACTGATTAGCCTAATCAGCAGTAATTAACACGGAGATGTTGCAATCAATATCATTGAGATAAAGAAAAGATTAGCACAGAACAAATTCCAGCAAATGAACGGAGATTTTTATTAGCCCAAAATGTCGAGTTTTGATAAGAACAGTAATTTAAGCGTCATTATTCCCATGCTACGACACAGGAATCTGTTGGAAATTTTTAATGTCATTATTGGGTCAAGCCCAATAATGACATTAAATTATAAAACTCGAAATTTAGGCTATCTATTTTTCAACCAAGTATTTAGTTCATCATACTTTTGTAAAAGTGAATTATATATATTTTGTGAAATGTAATCTCTTACTATTTCTTTGCTAGAATCATCATACGTATACGAACCTTTAAAATTTTCAGAACAATTTACACTCACCACTTCTTTTCTTATAAGAGATTTTGTTTGTGTATCATAGAGATAGATATTATACATTCCTGTAAAATTTATTTTTGTTTTTGTTGGTATTAATGCAGCTATAATAAATGGTATACCTACCGCGGTAAAAATTCCTCCTGCTACAGAATAACTTTCAGCTAAATCTTGTGCATATTTATCATTCTTATAAGTCTCTCCTAAAACAAGCATAGGCAATCCTCCAGCAACAAACCCGCCTCCAAGAGCTCCCATTATAACACCAGCTCCTTTATTATCTTTATAATCCAATTTATTTTCTACAACTTCAACAAATGTAGCATATCTACTATCGCTTTTATATAACTCCATTTCTTGTAATGAATAAATACCGAAATATGAATCAGCTTTATTATTTGCAATCCCTGAAGTTTCAAGATTATATCCAAGTTGTCGTAAACTTTTAGTATTTACAATTGCTTTTGCCTGATCAAATTCTGATGTAACAGTGTCTACATTAGGGGACCAAAATCCTGGAGAAACTTTTGTACTTGAAGATGTTGATAAAATATTGTTATCAATTTTAAACCCTATAAAATCCATTTTTGGATTTTCATAAGATGAAGTTATTTCATATTTAGGAATAGTTTTACCAACAGTTATTGCTGTAGCGCATGACAAAAACAAACATGGTAAAATACAAATTAATAGCAATATTAACTTTTTTTTCATAATAATCTCCCTTAGTTCAATGAACTGATACAAAAAAAATATTATAGAATTGTACACCCCCCCCCCGATTTTGTACAGTGCTTTGAAAACTCGCAGTGTTTTCAAAAAATGGAAAAATTACTATAATTGGCTTTAATTATGAATGACTTTAGAAAAGATTTTCCGTTATTTAAATCAATAGATGAAAAAAGCTCGGCTTTGAACGGCTCGCTTATTTATTTTGACACGGCAGCAACTGCGCAGCGTCCTTTTTGCGTTCTTGAGGCTATGAATTCTTTTTACGCTCAAAACAATGCCAATCCTCTGCGTGGAATTTACGACTTGAGCGAACGCGCTACTAAAATTTACGAGGATGCCCGTTCAACAGTTGCAAATTTTATCAACGCAAAAGAAGCAAGAGAAATTATTTTTACACGAAATTCGTCTGAAAGCTTGAATTTGGTTGCCTACACTTATGGAATGCAAAATGTTCATGCTGGAGATGAAATCGTCGTTTCGATTATGGAGCACCACTCGAATATTTTGCCATGGCAGCTTGTATGTTCGCAAAAAGGCGCTGCTCTGAAATTTATGTATGTCGACAAGGAAAGCGGCGAAATTCCAGAAAGCGAATTTGCAAAAATCACTCCAAAAACAAAAATTGTCGCAATTACTCAGGTTTCTAACGTTTTGGGAACTACAAATCCAATTAAAAAAATCGCGGAAATTGCGCACAAAAACGGCGCTGTAATCGTTGTTGACGGAGCCCAGTCTTCTCCTCACATAAAAGTTGACGTTCAGGCTCTCGATGCCGATTTTTTCGCGATGAGCTCGCACAAGCTCTGCGGTCCAATGGGAATCGGCGCGCTTTACGGAAAAATCAACCTTTTGGAAAGCATGCCTCCATTTTTGCGTGGCGGAGAAATGATTGAATATGTTACGGAAACAGAAGCGACCTGGGCAGAAGTTCCGCACAAATTTGAGGCAGGAACTGTAAGCGCAGGCGATGCGGCAGGTTTTGCAGCGGCAGTAAAATACATTCAGTCTGTCGGAATTGAAAATATTTCAAGGCATGACAATATTCTTGCGGTAAAACTTATTGAAGGCCTAAAGAAAATTCCTCACGTTTCTATCGTTGGAAACAAAGACGGAAACAAACGCTGCGGAATTGTAACTTTTACGGTGGATGGAGTTCATCCTCACGACATTGCTACCCTTCTTTCTGACGAAAAAATTGCAATCCGGGCAGGGCACCATTGCGCGCAGCCGCTGGGAGCTTATCTTGGAGTTCCGGCAACAGCAAGGGCTTCTTTGTACTTTTACAACACAGAAGAAGAAATCGACTTTTTCCTGTCAAAAGTTGCAAAACTGCGGGAATGGTCAGGATACAAAGACTGATTGTAAAAATCTAAAAAACGTTGTTTTTTGCTTACAAAGATTACCTTTCTCTCTCTAAAACAAAAACGCTATAATTTTTGGTATGATTACACTGCTTGCAAAACTTTTCATAAAAAATCACAAAAATTACTGCGACTCAAAAGTCCGGCTTGCCTATGGAACTTTGTGCGCATTCGCAGGAATTTTTTTTAATATTCTTCTTTTTGCGTCAAAATTTATAGCGGGCTTAGTTTCCAAAAGCGTCGCAATCACGGCAGACGCCTTCAACAACCTGTCAGACGCCGCAAGCTCAATAATTCAACTTTTTGGATTTAAACTTTCCTCAAAGGAACCAGACCAGTCTCACCCTTTTGGACACGGAAGACTTGAATACATTTCCGGCCTTATAATCAGTTTTTTGATTTTGCTCATGGGAGTTGAGCTTTTAAAATCTTCAGTTCTCTCTCTATTTAATCCGCCGGAACTTTCTTCTGGATTTTTTTCAATTGCGGTAATGCTCGCTGCAATCGCCGTAAAATGCTACATGTATTTTTACAACCATATCACCGCAAAAAAAATCAATTCGGTTGCGCTCGAAGCAGTGGCAAAAGACAGCTTAAGCGACTGTATTTCAACTTTTACAGTTATAATTGCGACAATCGCCGGAAAATTTGTAAGTTTTCCTGTCGACGGCCTTGCAGGAATTTTAGTTGCGGCTTTTATTTTACGCACAGGCTGGGAAAGCGCGAAAGAAACGATTGCCCCTCTTTTGGGAAAAGCGCCGACAAAAGAATTTGTAATGCAGGTTCAGGCCGAAGTTTTGCGCCATAAGCCAATATGCGGAATGCACGATCTGATTGTCCACGACTACGGGCCTGGACGTCTTCTTCTGAGTCTTCATGCGGAAGTTCCTGGCGACAGGGATATTTTTGAGCTCCACGAAGTCATCGACGAGACAGAAATCGCACTTTCAAAAAAATTCAAATGCGTCGCCGTAATCCACATGGATCCAATCGATGTAAAAAATGAAAGGCTGAACCAGATAAAACTCTTTATGCTCAACGAACTGCCAAAAATCGACGACGACCTAAAATTTCACGATGTAAGGCTCGTTCCGGGCTCTAAGCATACAAACCTTATTTTTGACGTTGTAAAGCCGTTCGACTGCCCGCTTTCGGACAAAGCTCTAAAATCAAAAGTTTCAAAACTTATAAAAGACAGTTACAGCGACATCAATTGCGTAATAACTGTCGATTCGCCGTTTGTACAATAATTCATAATTCTTTATAATGTAAAAAATGAATACAAAAGAACTTTATAGAGAAATATTAAACGACCATAACGTAAATCCAGCCCACAAAACGCAGATGGACGGAGCCACCCTTGAACTGCACGGTGTAAACCCAAGCTGCGGCGACAACATTGTGCTCTATCTAAAAACAAAAGACGGAATAATCACCGACGGCTCATACACAGGTTCGGGCTGCGCAATCAGCCAGGCAAGCGTAGACATGATGCTAGACCTTGTAATCGGAAAAACCACAGAAGAAGCGCAAAAACTCTACGATATTTTTACAGGAATGATTCACGGAACGGCATCCGAAGAACAGATTGAACAGCTCGACGAAGCGGCTTCTCTCGAAGACATTTCGCACATGCCAAGCCGCGTAAAATGCGCAGAGCTCGGCTGGCGAACCCTCCACGAAATGATTTCCACTCCGGCAAAAACTCAGGAAATTCAAAAAACTGCAAGCCAAAGCCACGAAAGCTGCCCGGCATAAAACAAAACTTTCAGCCCAAGCCAGCCGGCAATTTTTTTCTGGTCAAATTGCAGTTTTTCACACAAAAAAGAACTTTTCCGCTAAAACAGGAATTTTTCCGTCAAACCCCGGCGATTTCGCGCAATTTTCTGATTTCCGCTTTCCACAAATCAACCAGCTTCTGAGGTTCAAGCGGAACCGCATTCTTCCCAAAACTCAAGATTTTAGACAAAACTTCCGTCATATCGGCGGCAGGAAAATTCAATTCTAAAAAATCTTTTTCTCCGCCTTCTCCGCCAAAATTTTCCGTCATAACCTGCTTCGGATGCCATTTTTGAGTCTTTACAATCTGAACCGCTTTTCCATAAAACCTGATTTTTACATTTTCTGTCTTCTCGCCAAGAAAAATTCCAAAACCGTTTTCGATATAATTTTTAAGTTTTTGCTCAAAATCGTTTCCGTGCTCTTCGAAAGGCTTTTTTGTCAACGAAAGTTTTTTTATTCTAGCAACGTTAAAAGTGCGGATTTCATTTCTCAAATAGTCAAAACCGACGACATACCAGTTTCCACCGTAATTTATAAGGTTGCACGGTTCAAAAATCCGCTCAGAAAGCTCATTTTTCGTATTTGTGTAAACAAGCTCAAGGCAGAGCAAATCCCGCATTGCGCCGCAAATTCCGGTAAAAATTTCAGGCTCCAGACTTTCCGCCGCCGGAATTTCGTACAAAATCCGCCCGCAAACCTTCAGATAATCCTTTGGAATCTGGCTCTTCAAATTCTGCAAAAGCTCGCTGCTCACAGCCGGAAAATAATTTGCATTTTTGAGCATTGACTGCATCGAAAGATATGCCAAAATCAAATGCTGGTCTGCAAATTTTAGTCTTTCAAAGCTGCCGGCATAAATGTATTTTTTTTCTTTAAAATTCCATTCGATCGGAGCTTCAAAACGGTCGCGCATATATTCAATATCACGCTTAACCTGCCGCTCGCTAACTTCAAAATAATCGGCAACATCCTTAACTGTAAAATTTCCGCACGAACGCAGTTTTCGGTCAATAAAAAGGATTCTTTCGGTCTGGCTCATAAACAAGATTATACCACATTTTTTTGAATAAAAACCGTACCGCATTCTTCCGTCACGGCCGGCTAACCGGGGTTCGCTAGGCGCTCATTGCCTTGCGGCAACGGCACAGCCGCCCCTAATATCCGGGGTAATTTTTCCGTAAGCAAAAACATTTTCCCTGCCAATAGTTTTTGTGCTATAATAAATTAAATCTGTTTTATAAAAACAGGTATTGCAAGTTTGCGTTGCAAACTTTCTTATCATCTATTGTTTCTCACTTCGTTGCGAAACAACTTAAAAAAGTCAATTCTAAAACTGAAGTTTTAATCTTGACTTTTTATAGGAGAACTAAAATAAAAACTATGTCGGTTTCAGGAAAAAACATAAACTGGGAAAACCTTTCTTCCCTCGAATCATTTAAAAAACTTCAGTCTTTAAAAGGCGCGGTAAACATTGAGAAGGAGCTTTCTTCGCCAGAAGCTCAAAAACGCGTTAAAGATTTTTCCGTAAAAATGGGCGCAGGCCTTGCTTTCAACTACGCAGCAAAGCAGGTTGACGAAAAAATCTTAAAAGTTCTCGCTGAACTTTCAGACGAAGCGCAGCTCACTCAAAAATTTGAAGCGCTTTACAACGGCGAAGTCGTAAACACAGGAGAAAAACGTCTTGTTCTGCATCACCTTACCCGCGGACAGCTCGGAGACAAGGTTATTGCCGACGGAACAGACAAACGCGAATTTTACAAAACTGAACAGAAAAAAATTGCAGATTTTGCAGAAAAAGTTCATTCTGGAAAGCTCACAAACGAAAAAGGCGAAAACTTTACAACAGTCGTTCAAATCGGCATCGGCGGCAGCGATTTAGGTCCAAGAGCAATGTATCTTGCTCTCGAGAACTGGGCAAAAGCAAATAATTCTTTCAAAATGGAAGCAAAGTTCATTTCAAATGTTGATCCTGACGATGCCTCGGCAGTTTTAAATTCGACAGACATTTCGCGCTCAATTTTTATTCTCGTTTCAAAATCTGGAACAACCCTCGAGACACTTACAAACGAAGCCTTTGTAAAAGACGCGCTCAAAAAAGCAGGCTTAAATCCAGCCCTGCACATGATTGCAGTCACCAGCGAAACTTCGCCTTTAGCCCACAATCCGGACTATCTCGAAGCCTTTTACATGGACGACTATATCGGAGGACGCTATTCTTCCACTTCTGCTGTCGGAGGAGCAGTTCTTTCCCTTGCATTCGGAGCAAATGTATTTGCAGACTTTTTGGAAGGAGCCGCCGAAGAAGACAAGCTTGCTACAAACCCAAAAATTCAGGAAAATCCTGCTTTGCTAGACGCCTTGATTGGCATTTATGAGCGCAATGTCCAGGAATATCCGTCAACAGCGGTTCTTCCGTACAGCCAGGCCCTGAGCCGTTTTCCTGCGCACTTGCAGCAGCTCGATATGGAATCAAACGGAAAATCTGTAAATCGCTTTGGTCAAAAAATTGACTATGTAACCGGTCCTGTAATTTTTGGTGAACCAGGAACAAACGGACAGCATTCTTTCTACCAGCTTTTACACCAGGGAACAAATATAGTTCCTCTCCAGTTTATTGCGTTCAAAAACAACCAGACAAAGGTTGACGTGACAATCGAAGGCTCAACAAGCCAGCAAAAACTAGATGCAAACGTAACTGCACAGATAATGGCATTTGCCTGCGGAAAAACTGACGCAGATCCAAACAAGGCATTTGCAGGAGGAAGACCTTCAAGCCTCATTTATGGCCCAGCGCTCAACCCAAAAACGCTTGGAGCGCTTCTCGCCCACTACGAAAACAAAGTAATGTTCCAGGGATTTGTATGGAATATAAACAGTTTTGACCAGGAAGGCGTACAGCTCGGAAAAAAACTTGCAAAAAAAGTGCTTGCAAAAGAGACTGACGGCGCTCTAAAAGCATACGCACAACTGCTAGACTTGTAGTCTAAAAACAAAAAAGGCTTCTGCAATGCAGAAGCCTTTTTTGCCGAGAACCGGAATCGAACCGGCACGGCCGTTTGACTTGCCGAGGGATTTTAAGTCCCTTGTGTCTACCTATTCCACCATCTCGGCATTATCTTTCATAGAGAAAAATAACTTAATTAGTGTAGCAAATACAAGATAATTTTTCAAGTCGGTTTTTAGATTTTAGGATTTTTTCAAGGCAAGGCATATGGAGCACCGCCGGAG
>NZ_DBJD01000030.1:24800-50857 GCF_002297065.1 Treponema sp. UBA785
GTTTTGCAAAGCAAAATGCCCCTAGATTAAAAATTTGCGCTCTATTTTACAACGCTGCGAATTTTGATAAAATCGAGCTATGTTCAGCGATACTCATTTTCATTTTCATCATCTTACAGAAGAACGCAATCTTGACGGCCAGGCAATTCTCAAGGCTTTGGCTGAGCGCGACACTTTTTTTGGTCTGGATATTGGCACCAAGGCGGACGACCTTTTTCCGCGAAAGAATGCAATTGCCAGCGCGATTTCTGGACTTTCGGACGAACTCAAGAAAAAAACAGAAAAATTTATTCAGTTTTCGGCAGGAATCTGGCCTGATGTCGGCGCAATCAAAAACAGAGACGAAGACATTGCCCGGCTTGAGGAAAATATCAGACTCTTTAACAAAAACACTCCTAAAAAAATTATTGCAATCGGAGAATGCGGTCTTGACCACCACTGGAATCCTTCGGGAGCTGACGGCCGGTGCGAAGAAGATTTTGACAAAAAAACATTCAACGGAGAGCTGGAACTTTTTCAGATGCAGATTGAGCTTGCAAAAAAAATGGAGCTTCCGCTGATTGTGCACAGCCGCGACGCTTTTGAAGGCACAATCGGCTGCCTCAAAAATATGGATTTTCACAACGGAATTATTCACTGCTACAGCTACGGACTGGAAGAAGCAAGAAAATTCTTGGATGAAGGCTGGTATCTGGCTTTTGGAGGCGGAACAACTTACACTAAAAAATCAAAAATGGAAGAAATGCTCGCCTTGCTCCGCTACGTTCCTGACGACCGCATTTTAATGGAAACAGATGCCCCTTATTTGGCGCCAGTTCCGTTCAGAGGGCAGACAAATACTCCTGTCTTAATCGAGCATTGCTATAATTTTGTTGCAAATGCAAGAAAAACAAGTCCGCAGCAATTGAGCGGACTTGTGGACAAAAACATAAAAATTTTATTTAACCTGTGAGTAAAGGGAAGACATTGTGTCCCTCCATTCTCCGCGTTCGCTGTCCCGCGCTTCCCATTCAATTTCTTTAACTATTGAAAAATGGCGCATGTCGTGAACATTGTCAAAATGAAGAACCGCAAATTTTCCGTTTCCAATGTAAGTTACTTTTTCGTTCGGTCCAGGTTTTTCCTGCTCAGAAAGCTGTTTTAACACGCAGTCAAAGTGAACGGGCTTTCCATCTCCACGGTTATTTATTGCGCTTGCTATATCGTTTATCTGCTCGCCACAGATTGCGCATTTTACCACAGCTGTCTTAAAAGCCCTGATTGCTTCAGCCTGCTTTTGAATTTCTGCGCTCGTTACAGCTCTTTGCGCAAAAGAAGGACGATTTTTTTCTTGTTTTGAATTTTTATTAAAAGAATTTGAACCGTTCTGGTAATTAGTTGAATTAGATTTTTCTCCATAAGAGGAAGAACTTCTTGAACTCCAGTTTCCGCGATTTTTACCACGGCGATGATTATCTCGTACCATGTTTTCTCCCGTCGTATACAGTCTCGCTGTCTTCCACCAATTTTCGGCTCAAAACCTGTGCAATGCGCTGCACGGCAAAATCCACGTATTCTGAATCATGAATTTTCCGCCTCAACTCCAACACACGGTCAGAAAACTGGTTATTTACAGATTTTGAAATTGCAGTCATACAAGCTCCGAGAAAGCATCTTCGATATGATAAACAGGTTCCAACTCCGGCACATCAATTGCCAGAACGTCAAAACGAATTTTGCTGTTATTATATTGTCGATGTTTTGCAAGAAAGAATTTAGAAGTTTCGATTATTCTTTTTTGCTTTCTCAGATTTAATTCATGCGCTAGCGTTTCAAGTCCGCCGCTTGGCAAGGTTTTTACTTCTGCAAAAACGAGCAAGTCTGATTTTTGTGCTATTATATCAATTTCTCCGAATCTTGTCCGCCAATTACGGGCAATAATCTTATAACCTCTTGATTCCAAAAACAGCACGGCCCTGTTTTCTCCGTCATTTCCAACGCTGCGTTTTGAGGGATGTACAAAAAAAATAGAATCTGAGAGTCTTGTCAAACCGCTAAATTTCCTCTAATTCTTCAACTTCCGCAACATCATCAAAATTTTCGTCCAGGGTTAAATTTTCGCTGTCAATTTTGTGGCCAAAAGACAAAAGATATGGAATTTTCCAGCGTTTTAGAGCATCGATATGGTACTGTTTTGCGGTTTTTCGTTCTGCCAAAAACATATTCTTTCCATCGTCAAAAAAAACAGGCGCAGAAAAACGCACGCCCAACTGGATTTCAGAACAAGAAATTTTCAAATAATTTTTGTCTAGAGCGGAACTCATTGCTGCCATAATTACAACTTCCTTTCTGCCGATGAAATAAAAGCAAAAATATTTGCAATCGCTTCGTACAGGCTTTCTGGAATTATCTGTCCAACATTTTCTACAGAAAGCACATTTACAAGGTTTTCATTTTCTACAACAGGAATTTTGTTTTGCCGGGCAATTTCAAGCATTTTTTCTGCTGCAAAACCTTGTCCGCTTGCAGCAATGAACGGTGCAACGGCATTTTCTGGATATTTTAGGCAGACGGCTTTTTGTTTTTTTTCCATCACGCTTCTCCATCAAAAATACCAAGCTCCGTATTTTCTGCCGCAAAACCTTCAAGCTCTTCAAAATCTGCCGATTCTATAGAACTAAAGGGAAAAAAAGTTTTTAACTTTTCATTCATAAATTGCAAAACACTGTCAGAAGCATTCTTTAATGCAAATTTTATTGCATTTACTTTGTTCTCCATTAAATATAACACAAACGAATAGGATTTCTGTGAATTTTTACAATTTATTAGCAATTTCTTAATGCATTTTTTATCATCGGAAAGCAAAACTCTAATTACTCCAAAATAACCGTTAAAACTCCATTCAAACGGCAGAACAATCCAATGGCTTTCAGCGCTGTTTTTGGGTTTTAGAGAATTGAATAAAGAAAGCGGTCCGCATTCATTTTTCCGGGCACTTTCAAAAACAGTTTCAAAATATTCTTTTATGTCGTCCGAATTTATTTTTTCTTCGCCGGATTTTTTTTCAAAAAAAGAATTTTCGTCATTCTCTCTATTCTTTTTTCCTGAATTTTCTTCATCGTAAAAATTTCTTGTAACCGCTTCAACTGCAAAATCTGTCGGTGAGAGGCCTTTTTCTCCGAGCAAAAGCGCAACCTGCGATTTTTGAATATCTTTTTTTTCGTTTTTTTGTCCGCGCAATAGAGAATTTTTTAGCTTTGAAGGCTCAATTTTAATTCCCATTTCGAGCGCAAACTGAATCAGCCGCAAGCTTTCAGGAATTACAGGAAGTCCAAGCGTTATAAGCATGTTTTTTAAATCTGGATTGGAAGAATCAAAATTTTTTAGGTTAAAAGTTTCAAGTCCGCTGTTTTTTGCGCTTTCCAAAACTTCTTTTAGAAAAACTTTTCCATCTTTTACAAAAATCTGCGCTTTAAAAACCTGTCCGGGCAAAAGTGATTTTTGTGATTGAACACGAAACTTATGTCCTGCAAAGCTCACCGCATAAAAACCAGATTTTTCTTTAGAAATTACACGGGCCTTAACAACACTTCCGTCATGCAAAGATGAAGATATATTTTTTTGAGAAAAACCATTATTGCCGCTTACAACTTGAACTGATGAATACATAAAAAAACCCGGAACTTTTATGAACCGGGCTAAAAAAACTTAAGACAGATTTAAATTACTTCTTTTTTGCTTTTGCAGCAGCTTCAGCAGCCTTTGCCTCAGCAGCTTTTGCGTCTGCATTGATTGATGCCTCTGCAATGTCAGCAGCTTTGTTTGCAGCACGTGATGCAGCAATACGAGCGTTTGCTTTTGGTCCAAGAAGCTCCTTAATTCTTGCACCCTTACCAACCTTGCCGCGGAGGTAGTAAATTTTAGACTGACGAACTTTACCAGTCTTCAAGATTTCTACTTTGATTACACGTGGGCTGTATACAGGGAATACACGTTCAACACCTACGCCGTAAGAAGTCTTGCGAACTGTAAATGTCTTGCGAACTCCAGAACCCTTAATGCAAATTACAACGCCTTCATATTTCTGAATACGTTTTACTTTGCCTTCGATAATTTCAAAGTGAACAACTACAGTATCACCTACTTTGTAAAGCAAAGCGTTCTCTTTTTTCTGCTGCTCTTCAATAGTCTTAATAAGATCCATTGTTATACTCCTGATTTATCCGCAGCTTTTCTGCCACGGCGTTTTCTGCTTTCATGCTTTTGAAAGTGCATGTCAGTCAGTTCCTCAATCATTTTTTCAGCTTCTGAAGTAAGCTGCCCTCTCAACCTTGCCTGAACGATTAAGTCCGGTCTGTTTGCAAGCGTTTTTTGAAGTTGCTTTTTCAGCCGCCACTTTCGGATCAATTCATGGTTGCCACCGGTTAAAACATCCGGAACTTCCATTCCCCTGTATACTTTCGGGTGAGTATACTGCGGATATTCCAAAAGTCCGCCAGAATAACTTTCCTCTTCCAGTGATTCGTGAGTAATAACATCATCAACCAGCCGATAAACAGCATCGATTACAACGGTTGCGGCTACTTCTCCGCTGGACATAACGTAATCTCCAATGGAAATTTCGTCATCTACGTACTCATCAATTATACGCTGGTCAATACCTTCGTATCTTCCGCATATAAGGACAATTTCGTCCTTCTGACTAAGTTCCTGCGCCTTTGACTGAGTAAACGGCTTACCAGAAGGTGTAACATATATTACATGCTTTTTGTAAGCTTTAACGCTGTCCAATGCGCGCCCGAGAGGTTCCGCCATCATCAACTGACCGGCTCCGCCTCCATACGGTTTGTCATCACAAGTCTTGTGTCTATCAAAGGCAAAATCCCTGATATTCACTAAATCGTAAGCAATAATTCCCTTTTCAACCGCCTTCGCCATGATTGAGGCTTCAAAAAATGCGCGCGGAATCTCAGGAAACAAGGTCAGCACAGTAAATTTCATGGAATTACTCCAGAATCCAGAGGTGCATCAACTGGATACACTTGTTTTTTATGTCAATATTTCTTACGAACTTAGGATTAAATGGAACGTAAACCGTTTTCACTGTTTTCCCGTCTGCAAGATATTTGACGTTTTGAACAAGCAAGTCACAGTTCTCGGCCAGTAAAATCTCAAGGAGATTTCCAGAACCGCCTTCAATTACGTCTGTGATTGTTCCCACTGTTACAGGTTTACCCACAGCAGGCGCAGTCCAAACTGCCAATCCGTCATCGCCCTGTTCAGGATAAAAGTTAAGGGCACAATTTTTAAGGTCTTCAATATACCACTCGTTTTTTCCGAGTTTTTTGGCATATTTCCGTGGTACTACAATCTGCCATCCGCTGAGCTTACGAACATCTTCGGGTGAGTCTATTCCCACGAGTTTTAAATACAAGGTACCGGCGCCTTCACTAACCGACTCAACCTTACAAAGTTTTGAGTCTCCTGTCTTACCGTTCCTTAAAGTTACCTCCTTCATTGAATAGAAATGCTCAAATTCACCGGAAGTACTTTCTACTTTCATATTACCCGAAATTCCATGAGAACCGCGGATAAATCCTACAATAAACTGTTCAGTCTGTTCTGCCATTAACTAATCCAAGATTTCAAGACTATAACGTCTTCCGTCTTTTGAAGCAGACGCACTTAAAACAGTACGCAAAGCTTTTGCAATACGGCCGTATTTACCGATCACCTTACCAATATCACCCTGGGCAACACGAAGCTCCAAAACAGGACCACGCTCACCCTCGGTTTCAGTTACCGAGACTGCACTGGGATCATCGACCAATGATTTTGCAATGTATTCAATCAGGTCTTTTTCCATTCCCCGTTACTCCAGTTCAGTTATTTGTTAAGGCCTTTTGTGCTGAAAAGTTTGCGTACAGTGTCTGAAGGCTGAGCGCCAACACTGATCCAGTACTTTGCACGATCTTCTTTTACAGAAAACTGTTCTCCCGCCGCGATTGGATCGTAAGTTCCAATCTCTTCGATTGTTGTGCCATCACGTGGTTTGCGTGAATCCTGCACTACGATACGGTAAGCTGGACGCTTTTTTGTACCGAATTTCTTGAGTCTGATTTTGACCACTTTATCCTCCAAAGGACTTATTTAAGTCCTAAAATTGCTATTTTTTTCTTCACGAGCATAATAACACTAGTGTAGAATGCAGAATATTTTATTCTTTTGTATAGATTTAATCAATATAGCATACTAAAGATTTTCAAGTTTATAACCGATATTTTTTATTTGGAGCGCATCTCCGCACAAACCGGCTTTCCGCCCTTCGCTAGCGCTCATTGCCGTTCCGGCAACTCCGGGGCTCCAATCCGGGCTATAAAGCCCGGTCGTGAGCTTTATAGCACACACGTAAATAAACGGGTTTTGCGCCAAGCAAAAGCTAAAAAAAATGCCCCGGAAACAAGCAAATCCGGAGCTATAAAAAACTAAACTTCTTGACTATTCAAACAATGCCTTGTGCAAAATCTGAACAACTGTGTTTGCCTGAGAATTGTCAACAAGGAAACTTATATTAACCTTGCTTGCGCCTTGAGAAATCATCTGAACGTTGATATTTTCTTTTTTAAGCGCCGCAAAAGCGTCCGCAAGAATCGAACTTGACGAAGAGGCATCGCAAATAATCGTTACGATAGCCTTTTCATTTTTTACAGTCACATCTGCCGCTTTTTTCAAGTCTTCAACAAGTCCGTCAAGTTTAGAATTTCCATTTACTGTAAGAGAAACAGAAACTTCTGAAGTCGCAATCACATCAACAACAACATTCCATTTTAAAAACTGGTTGAACACATGGGCCAAAAATCCACATGCGCCGAACATGCTGTTTGACTGAATATCAATCAAATCTACATTTTTAACGTTTGTAATCGCAAGAACGCGCGGGGTCTTTCCACTGTGTTTTGCACGGATTACAGAACCTTCGCTCTTTATATTGTATGAATTTTTTACGCGGACTGGAGTTCCTGTTTTTCGGCATGGGATCATTGAGCGTGGATGCAAAACCTGAGACCCAAACATCGCAAGTTCCTGAGCTTCTTCATAAGTAACTTCTGGAACAGGACGCGCATTTTTTACAATCCGCGGATCTGTCGTCAAAATTCCATCAACATCTTTCCAAGTCTGGATTTCATCAACGCCAAGAGCAGCGCCAAGCATAGTTGCAGACAAGTCAGAACCGCCACGGCCGAGGGTTGTAATCACACCGTTTTTGTCTTTTGCAATAAAACCTGTAACAATCGGAATTTCTTTCTGTTCGCCGTTTTTATAAGCAGCAAGTTTCTCCGGAATATTTTTCCATACGTCCGGCAATAGTTCCGCATTCATAAAATTTGAATCTGAAACAAAGCCCACATCCCAAGCATCGTAGAATTTTGCAGGAATATTTTGCTTGTTGAGATATGCCGACATCAAGCGCACTGACATTCTCTCGCCAAAACTTACAAGATAATCTCGTGAACGCTTAGAAAGCTCGTGCAACATGCTAATTCCGGTGAGCAAAGTTTTTAATTCGCCCAAAAGCTCTTCAATCGCAGGAACATCAACATCCAAAATTCTGGCAGTATCGAGGTGAAGTTTTTCAACCTTCGAAATGTCAACCTTTCCGTTTACAGCCAAATCGGCCGCTTCGAGCAAATGATCCGTTGTATCGCCCATTGCGCTCAAAATAACAAGCGGACGTTCATTTTCATAAGCCTGAATAATAGAGGCAACGTGCTTAATTCTTTCGGCGTCAGCAACACTTGAACCGCCAAATTTCATTACTATCATATTCGGAAATTATAATGAATTAAAAACTAATGCACAACTACAGTATTTTTTTTGTCAGACTTTAACAAAAACAACGCTCAAAGCCGGCAAGTCGATTTTTTCAGCTTTTACAGTAATTTTGCCGTTCAATTCACAGTCTACACCGGCAATTGCGGTTTCCATTCCGAGTTCCTCGATTAAAAAAATTGACTGTTTTTGCTCTTTAGAAAGGCAAATTGCGTTTCCGCTCCACCCAGGATTCTGCAAAAGATAAACCAAAGTCCAATGTGTATTGCTGTTTCTTTCTGCCTGCCTTGCAGCTCTCGCCGCGGCATCTCCAGCGGCAACTCTCATAAGCATTGTATCTTTGTCAATTAAAGGCTCATTTTTTATGAATGCGCGCAACTGCTCGTGTCCGATTAAATCTCCGTAACGGCGAAGAGGCGAAGTTACCTGGCTGTACATTCCAAGACCAAGCGCCGCATGAGAAGACGGAGTTACGCCGACATTTCGCTTGCGCATGCAACGTCTGAGCCTGTATTGTCCGGCAAGTCCTTCCGGCAAAACAGCAGGAATATCCGGCGCATCCTGGCTTATAAATGGAAAAGGAATATTGTTTTTAAAGGCAAATTTTGCCGCTCCTTCACCTGCAAGAATCATACATTCGCGCACAACCTCTCCGCTCTCGTAATGCACAACTTCTTCCATGCTGACTTTTTTTGTCTCTGGCTCAACAACAACGTGAATTTCTGGCATTTCGATAAAAACAGCGCCGTTTTTTTTGCGCCGCTCGGCTGTTTTTCTGGCAATTTCAAAAAGAGGTTTTAGTTCCGCGCTGTCTTTTAGCTCATCGGCTTTTTTGTAAGACAGGCGTTTTACATCAACAATCGTACGCAAAATTTCGCAGTCCTCAATTTCGCAATTTTCATTCAGCTTAATTTTAAAGCTCAGGGCACGGCTTATTTCTTTTAATCCCAGCGCATAATCTTCAAGGCAGTCCTCGCTCAACATTCTAGCCGCACCTTCAGGAATATATAAAGTCGCTCCACGTCCTCTTGCACAAATATCAATCGGGCTGTCAGGCAAAACAGTGCTTGCAGGATCTGCTATATGAACCCAAAGGTATTCACCGTCAAAACAAATCGCGTCGTCAGGGTCTGCAGACCACTCAGAATCGATTGCATAACTTGTTCCCTCAACTTTTACCCTGTCTTCTTCCGGCGGACGTCCAAGGCTCAATTTTGCGCTCTTTGTGCTAAGCCCCCAGCGCAAAGGATAAGGATTTTTTGTAATATCCCAAATTCCAGTTTTTAAAAGAATTTCGTGGGCACGTTCGACAGTTTCTTTCATTCCCGCATCTTTTAAAATTTTACAGCTGTCCGTCTTGCAAAGCGCAAATGCTTCTACTTCCTGCATATATTTTCCGTCAGCAGGCAAATCAAGTTTTCCCTGGCGCAATCTGGTTATAAAGGCAGCACGCATTTCTTCGGCATGTTCTTTTTCAAAAGCCTTGTTTTTTAATTCTTCGATTTTTTCGACAGAACGAGGAATAAAAAGAATTTTTTGACATTCAATGTCAGAATTATCGATTTTTTCTTCAAAATAAAATCCGCTTTTTAAAGCGCAATAGACGCCCCAAGCTTCATCGGCGGCAATTTTTCCGCGAATCAATTCTACAAGCTCAGAAAAGGGCATAAATGATGATGAAGTTTCGTTTTCGCTGCTCAAAAGCTCGTAAATTTCTGCAATCTGATTCTGAACCTGACTCTCCGGCTTTAAAGCGTTTTCTGCAAAATCAAGACAATTTTCCAGTGAAGAAGCTGGATTCTCGCTCAACAAAATTATATCGCGCGGACGCACTTTCTGACTTGCGTAAACTGCTTTTTTTCCTGACAAAGTAGCTCTAGAAACACACCAGCTCACTAAAATTTTGGAAGATTCTTCGCCTTCGACAAGAGCACAAAAACTTTTATAAATTACAACGGATTTTTTTTGCATATAGCCCACCTAAGGCAATTTTACAAAATCCAGGGCGGTTTTTCAATCGACAAAAATTTTATGAGCAACTATTATGGCAAAATGCAAACACGGCTTGCCTTTTTAGAGCAAACAATATAAAGTCGTTTTTGCGCAGTTTATGATTCCTCATAATTCTCCTGCGCTTTATAAATCAAAATTCTTATGGAGGCGGACGTTTTTGCGTCCATCGTTCTTATGAAAAAACTCTCTTCAAAGCTTATGCAGGAAATAAAAGATTTTAAAATTCTCCTGCGAAACATTCCTTCACTTACAGTTTCACTGTTTATTCTGTCGGTTGTCTGCGCAAACTTAATGGCAAACAAAGAACTCGTAAATTTCAAGTACATTGCCCTTGACTGCGGATTTACTTTTAGCTGGATAATGTTCCTGTGCATGGACATAATCTGCAAACGCTGGGGAGCAAAAGCTTCCATCAAAGTTTCGATTCTCGCGCTTGCAGTAAATCTTTCTGTCTGCCTTATTTTTGCGCTTCTCTCAAAAGCGCCTGGAATGTGGGGCGAGTTTTATACGACAGAAAATCAAGAAGTAAACCGCGCATTAAACGCAACATTCGGCGGTTCGTGGTACGTTGTTTTGGGCTCGGCCCTTGCCTTCATCACCTCTTCAATAATAAATGCGCTCTTAAACACAGCAATCGGTTCTTTTCTCAAAAAAAACAATTTTTTCAGTTTTGCACTGCGCTCCTACATTTCAACGGCAATTGCCCAGTTTGCAGACAATTTTATCTTTGCAACAGCCGTTTCAAAAATTTTCTTTGGCTGGAGCTGGACTCAGGTTATCGTCTGCTCTGCAATAGGAGCGTTTTTTGAACTTTTGTGCGAAGTTGTTTTTTCCGGACTTGGCTGGAAAGTAGTGCGCCAGTGGGAAAAGGAAAATGTCGGCAACGAATATCTTGAATATCAGAAAAAACAGGCATAATCAAACATGAAAGTCTTAATCACCGGAACAAGCCGGGGAATCGGCAGGGCCGCAGCTTTAAAATTTCTTTCGGAAGGATTTAATGTAATCGGATTGGATATTGAATCAGACACAATTTCAAAAAGCCATGATGCGAAAAATAAGGAAAATTATTCTCATTTTACAGCAGATATTTCCGCCCCATCTTCTCTTCCGGAAATTCCTGACGTTGAAATTCTTGTAAACAACGCAGGAATTCAAACTCCGGCTTTGACAGGTGGAGAAAAAGACATTCAGGTAAATCTTATCGGCACGATGGCTGTAACTCAAAAATACGCGTTTCAGCCAAAAATAAAATCAGTGCTCTTCAACGCCTCTGTTTCCGCTCTTACAGGAAACGAATTTCCTTCGTACGCAGCTTCAAAAGCAGGAATAATCGGCTACATGAAAAACTGTGCAATTCGCCTTGCAAATTCATACCGCGCAACCTGCAACGCAGTATGCTTTGGAGGCGTGCTGACAGAATTAAACGAAAAAGTCATAAAAAACGATAAGCTTTGGCAAAAAATCATGGACGCAACCCCTCTAAAACGCTGGGCAAGCGCACAAGAAGCCGCCGACTGGATTTACTTTCTTACAGTAATAAACAAATTCTGCACAGGACAGGCAATCGATGTTTCTGGCGGAGAACGAAACTGCGCAGACTTATTTGTCTGGTAAAATTATAAGCCGTAAGCAAAAAAAAATCCCGATGTAAAATGTTTTTCACACCGGGATTTTTTATCAGCCGTTTATATAAACGCCGTTCTGATTACCATTTCTTTTCGATTTCTGGTTCACAGATATTTACTTCTGTTTCCAAGTCAAAGAACTTGCATCTTTCCATTTTTGGAGTAAAGTTTACAGTATCTCCAAGCTGCGGATTTACAACTGGTTCACATTTAGCAACAATGTTTACATTCTGAACCTGAACAAATACGTGAGTTTCTGCTCCGAGCGGTTCTTTGTTTGTAACTTTTACCGCCATGTTGTTTTCTGCAGCTGGTGAATCATGATAATCCAAGTCTTCTGGACGAACACCGAACCAAACCTGTTTTCCAACATAAGCCTTAAGATGTTTCTGCTGGTCAGCAGTTGGCACAAGCTTAAAGTTTCCTTCGTCTGCAATTACATTGCCGTTTTCTTCAGCAATATTTACTTTGAAGAAGTTCATTGGAGGAGTTCCGATAAATCCAGCAACGAATTTGTTAATCGGGTGATTGTAAAGGTAAAGAGGCTCTCCAATCTGCTGAATGCGTTTTTCTGACATTACAACGATTTTTGTACCCATTGTCATAGCTTCAATCTGATCATGAGTTACATAAATCATAGTTGCCTGAAGGCGGTTGTGCAAATCAGAAATTTCAGCGCGCATTGTAACACGGAGTTTTGCGTCAAGGTTAGAAAGAGGCTCGTCAAACAAGAATACTTTTGGAGAACGAACAATAGCACGGCCTACAGCGACACGCTGACGCTGACCGCCAGAAAGAGCCTTTGGTTTACGAGCAAGATAGTTGTCAAGGTCAAGAATTTTAGAAGCTTCGCGGACACGGCGGTCGATTTCTGCCTTGTCAGTTTTGCGGATTTTAAGACCGAAAGCCATGTTGTCGTATACAGTCATATGCGGATAAAGAGCATAATTCTGGAATACCATTGCAATATTGCGGTCTTTCGGCGGAATATCATTCATCAATTCACCATCGATGTAAAGCTCGCCGGCAGTAATGTCTTCAAGACCTGCAATCATACGGAGAGTTGTAGATTTACCACAACCAGAAGGACCTACAAATACACAGAATTCGCGGTCTTCAATTGTTACATTTGACTTTTCAACGGCAAGAACATCACCGTCATAAACTTTTGTAACGCCTTTTAGTTCAACCTTTGCCATTTAGTTTTCCTCCTCGTGGCATTTAAGGGATTAGATTATGAAAATATCTTAAAAAAAAAACGAAATAAATTCAACCTTTTTTCCGCCAACCTTTTTCAGGCAAGGCGTATGGCGCGCCGCCGGAGGCGTTTGGGGCAATTTTTAGCAGATTTTTTTATTACTATGAAAAGATTTTTTATTTTTTACAGCCAGAAAAAAACAAATTTCGAAATTGCCCCAAATGGAGCGAAAGCGCAAGCGCAGAACACGCCGGTTTTGCACAGCGAACGCGGCGCAAAATGCCACCAAAATCAAAAAATTAAAAAATTCCTTTAAATACAGGCTCAAGCAAAACAAACAAAACCGTAAAAAGAACGGCTGGAAGATAATTTGCAGTTTTTATTTTTTTTATCGCCATAATGTTAAGTCCGATAAAAACAATCAGAACGCCTCCGCTTCCTGTAATTTCGTTCAAAAGCTTTTCGGTTACAAAAGGCGAAATCCAGACAGAAAGCAAGGTAAGAAGCCCCTGATAAATAAGCACTGAAAGCGCGCTAAAAGCAGTTCCAGCTCCAAGGGCAACCGCCATTCCAATCGAAATAAAACCGTCAAGAATCGACTTTAACAAAATAATAGAATAATCTTTTTCAATTCCGGCTTTGAAAGAACCAACGATCGCCATAGCGCCGACACAAAAAAGCACAGACGAATTTAAAAAAGCATAGGCAAAATTCTTTTTTGGCTTCCCTGAAGAAAATTCCGAAATTCCGCTGTTAATTTCGCCGGCAGTTTTTACGCTCAAGTTTTTTAAATTTTCATTTTCAAAAGAATTCTCTTCAGCGTTCTGCCCAAAAACTTTTCCTAGCCATTTTCCAACTTTTAAAACCGCGCCGTCAATATCGAGCAAAGTTCCTGCAATTCCGCCCAAAATTACGGAAAGCGACAAGTAGACAACATTCTGATATTTTAGCGCCATCTGGATTCCCATCACAAAAGTAACTCCGCCACATGCAAAAGTAATAGAATCCGTAACTTTTTCAGAAATTTTCCGCGCAAACAAAAGTCCAATCATCGAACCAAAAATAATCGCACCACAGTTAATAAATGCAGCTGGCATAAAAAAACTCCATGCGGTTGATTTTTAAGGGCGTCCGGCAAAGCCGCCGGGTCTTTGCGTTATAAAATTGCTCCGCAATTTTTCCGTTCAGCCACGCGATGCGTGTCCGAACCGCTTTTGCGGCTATCAGCCCCTGACGCGCCCGTTTTTATAAACCAGCCGATATAAAAAAAGGCTGTCCGATAAAACCGAACAGCCTTTTGCAAGTTGCGGAGAAGCTGACTTGAACAGCCACGACTTGCGTCACCAGCACCTCAAGCTGGCGTGTCTACCAATTCCACCATCCCCGCACGATGTATTTATATTAACTAAAATAAATTTTTTAGTCAATAATTAAAATCGTTTTTTTTAAATTTTTCTGTTTTTTTTGCAAATTTTATTTTTTATCCTGCAAAAAGAAAGCCGCCAAAAAGTAAGTTTCTGACGGCTTTCTTTTATTTTGAATGTCTCTGATTTTTAGAGTCCTGCGTTATCTAAGCCGCCCTGCTTAACCTGAAAATGTGAAAATTCCATGCTAAAGCTTGCGCGTCCCTGGGTTACAGAACGAAGGTTTGTAGAAAATCCGAACATTTTTGCCATTGGAGCAGTGCAATGGATAATCTCGCCGGTAGATTTAGAATCCTGGCCGCTGATAATTCCACCGCGCTGAGTAATCTGGCTGATCGCTTCGCCTACAAATTCAACAGGACTTGTAATGTCAACGTTCATAACAGGCTCAAGAATTACAGGACCTGCTTTTCTTGCAGCTTCGTCAAAAGCCTGGGCTGCACAGGCAGTAAATGCGAAAGGTGTTCCGGTAAGTTCGTTGTAGTCGATTTTTGTGACAGTTACGCCGACATCGGCACAAGGATAGCCGTACTGAATTCCAGACGCAAACGAGTTTTCGATTCCTGTTTTTATAGCGTCGTAAATTTCGTCTGGAATTTCTCCGCCATGAACCGCGCAAGAATAAGTGTTGCCTTGTCCCTGCTCATTCTTTTGAATTTTTAAAGTTACGCCTGCAAAATTGTCTTTTCCGGCAAGATTTTTCTCCCAAACAGAACTCTGTTCAACCTCAGAAGTTACAGACTCGCGGTATGTTACGCGAGGAGCGCCAACATTCGCCTTAACGCCAAAATCCTCCTTCATTCTTGTAACCAAAACGTCAAGATGCAATTCGCCCATTCCGCTTATGATAAGCTGCCCAGTTTCTGCATCTTCGTGACTTGTAAAAGTCGGATCTTCGCGGCTCATAATTGCAAGCGTATCAATAAGCTTATCTTTATCAGAAAGAGTTTCCGGTTCAATTGCAATAGAAATTACAGGTTCAGGAAATTTAAGGCTTTCGAGGAGAACCGGCATTCCCTCGGAACCGAGAGTGTCGCCTGTCGAAGCAAGTTTTAGTCCGACAAAAACGGCAATATCGCCTGCGCTTACGCTGTCCATCTGCTCCATTCGATTTGCATTTACACGAAGGATTCTATTCACCCTTTCACGCTTTTTCTTTCCGACGTTAAGATACTGGCTTCCTGCTGTAAATTTTCCGGAATAAACGCGGACAAAGCAAAGAGTGCCCATATCTTTGTCCTGCTGGATTTTAAAAACAAGACCGAGCGGCATCTTCTTTTCGTCGCAAGGAATTTCTACTTCTTCTTCGCGGTCTTTTTTTATATGAAGGCCTTTTGCAGGAGGAACATCGGTCGGACAAGGCAAATAGTCGAGAACAGCATCAATTAAAGGCTGAATTCCCTTGTCGCGGCGCGCAGAACCAAGCACACAAGGAACCGCAGTTCTAGCAATCGTACATCTTCTCAAAGCGGCCTTGAGCATATCGTCAGAGATTTCTCCGCCTTCAAGATAAATCATTCCAAGCTCATCGTCAGCCGAAGCAACATCGTCAACTAGTTTTGCATGCCACTTTTCAGCCTCGTCCTTTCTTTCAGGAGAAATTTCCGATTCAATAAAAGTTTCGCCTTCATCGCTTTCGTTCCAGCGAATTTCCTTCATTTTGATTAAATCAATCAGGCCTTCAAATTTTTCGCCCTGTCCAATAGGAATTTGAAGGGCAACGGTATTTGCGCCAAATTTTTCGCGGACATCATTTATAGAATAGAAAAAATCTGCTCCAATTCTGTCCATTTTATTTACAAAACAAAGTCTTGGAACATTAAACTGGTCAGCTTGCCGCCATACAGTTTCGGTCTGTGGCTGAACACCGTCAACAGCGCAAATTACAGCAACTGCACCGTCCAAAACACGCAACGAGCGCTCAACTTCGGCAGTAAAGTCAACGTGTCCCGGAGTGTCGATAATATTTATCGTGTAGCCTTTCCATTGAGTCGTAATTGCAGCAGAAGCAATCGTAATTCCACGCTCCTGTTCCTGCTTCATGAAATCCATAGTTGCGGTACCATCATCAATTTCGCCGATTTTATGAATTTTTCCCGTGTAAAAAAGAATTCTCTCAGTTGTTGTTGTTTTTCCGGCGTCAATGTGAGCCATAATTCCAATGTTGCGCATTTTTGCAAAATCTAAAGCCATTTTCGTACCCTGTAAAATTTCAAAAAATTCCTTCGCTAAAAAAGTTCAGCCTTCAAAATAAAATTTAAAGACCATAAAAAACTAGAGAGAGATTATACCAAAATCAAAAAATCCTAACAATAAGAAGATTTCTCAAATTTTTTACACAGTTTTAAATTTCTTCCAGGGAATTTAAAATTTTTGCGCACAAACTTTTTATTTTTTCGTCCGGTTTTATCTGGTCTGGAACTAAAATAACTTTTAAACCGGCATTATACGCCGAAAGAACACCGTTCGGACTGTCTTCGACGGCAACACAGTTTTTTGGATCTATACCGACAGAGGAACAGGCCCTTAAATAGATTTCAGGATCTGGCTTTGAATGCTCTACGCTGTCGCCACAGGTAAGTGTTTCAAAATAATCTATCAATCCAGCACGAGAAAGCTGTCTTTCGACTGCCTGTCTTCTAGTTGAACTTGCAAGCGCAAGAATAAAACCTTTATTTTTTAGCCGCTCAAGACAGTTTTTTGCACCTGGCATAAGTTCAATTCCTTCGCTTTCTTCTGTTTTACGAAAAAGATTTCTGGCATAATCATACCATTCTCGAACATTAAAATTTTCATTCTGTTTTTCAAAAAAATTCTGAAGAGTAAAAAGAGTATCCTGATCTGACTGCCCTACACACTGGTAATAAACTTCATCAACGCCCTTAAGATTCCATTTTTCAGCCGCCAGTCTCCAGCATTTTTTACAGAGACTTTCAGTGTCCAAAAGCACTCCATCCATATCAAAAACAAAAGCAGAAATTCCGCCAGCATTAAACATAATTTTTATCCAACTTTATAAAAAGCTTTGTGCAAGATCTCGACATCAAGAATATTTTAGAAAAAAAGCATTTTCTTTTCAACAAAACAAAAAATACAGAGCGCACATAAAAAACTAAATTTTTAATATCCAACACTTGACATAAAATTTATTTTTTCATATAGTAGTTTACATCACAAATCACATTCCCCGATTGTGTAATGGTAGCACTTCAGATTCTGGTTCTGACTGTGGGGGTTCGAATCCTCCTTGGGGAACTCGAAAAAGGGCTGACTTTTAATAGTCGGCTTTTTTTATAAAAAAACAAAAGGCTCCATCGAATATCGGTTTAGTTCATCGCCCTCTCAAGGCGGGGAGACGGGTTCGACTCCCGTTGGAGCTAAAAAAAGCTTAAAGACATCTTTTGGGATGTCTTTTTTTATGGGCAATGTCCCAAAAGTATATTTTCTGCCATTTTAGGGTCTGCCACGAAAATCTAAATGAATATATTGCAATCATTTAGAGATTGCTAACCGAGCTTGCTATGCAAACATCGCAGTATCAAGAACGACAATGACATTTAGAACTTATTAGGCATCCCCCTTCCCCCCCCCTCCAACAAAAAGAAGCGAACCCGCGAGGTGAGCGCGCCGACTGGCGAAAAGGTTCCAGAAAATATTGCAAAACCTTAAAATCTTACGTAAAATCAACTTATATGAACCAACTTACAGGTACCGTTTTAAGCGGCTCGAACAATGTCTTTGAAGTTGAATCTTTTTCCGAAGATGACGGAGGTTTTACAACCCGTTCATGCGCCCTCAAAAGCAAAAGGTTAAAATCAGACAAAAAATATTACAATCCGCTTGCTCCTGGCGACATTGTCCAAATTGAAGTTGACAGTCTTGAAGACAAAAAAGGTCAAATTACGGCTTTGGTTCCGCGCAAAAACGAATTCGTACGTTGGAACGTAAAAGGACGTTCTCCGCAGCTTCTGGCAGCAAATCTTGACTATGTAATTCTCGTTACAACCCCAGAAGAGCCTGATTTCCGTCCGCGTTTTATTGACCGCGAACTTGCACAGGCCGAAAGACAGGGAATCGAACCGATAATTCTCGTCAATAAATGCGACCTTGAAGGTTCTCAAGACGAATCATTCTTAAAATACGTTTCAATCTGGGAAAAACTCGGATACAAGGTGATGAAAATTTCTGCAAAAACTGGCGAAGGCATGGTTGAGTTTGCACATTTTATCCAAAACAAACTCTGCGCGCTTGTAGGCCAGTCCGGTGTCGGAAAATCATCTCTTGTAAACGTTCTGGACAGCACTGTCGTTCTCAAGACAGGAAGTCTTTCTAAAAAATACGGCAAAGGAAGCCACACAACAACAAAAGGCACTTTGCTTCACATAAAATTAAACGAATCGCTTACTGGCGGCATCCAAGGCGCTGTAGCCTCAATAATCGACACTCCAGGAGTCAGACGCTTTGTACTGCACGGCATCGAATCAAAAGACCTTGCACTTTACTTTAGGGAATTTTCTCCCCTTGTCGGAAAATGCAACTTTGGCTTAAGCTGCACACATATAAACGAAAAAGGCTGCAAAATTCTCGAAGCCGTTGAATCTGGCAAAATCAGCCGAGAGCGCTATGAAAACTGGAAAAAAATCTCAGAAGAAATTAAAACAGGCAGCTGGACAGACTAACAATGTGGCACAAAAAAACACTCGAAGACCTTGCCTATTTTAGAATCCGCGACACAATTGCAGGATTTTGCGCAGGCGAAGAATCACAGGAACTTTTTAAAACAAAACTTCCGTTTACAGAAAATGAAAAAATCGAAGAATTAAAAAATTTAAGCCGGGAATGGGACATAATTCTCAATTCAAAATCTTCTTTTTCTATAAAAAGCTGGAATCCGGTTCATTCTTTTTTTAAGATTTTACGTATTGAAGGAACAACTCTCGACCGCGAACAGCTTTTTGCAATTTTGCAGTTTGCAACTTCGGCCCTGAACGCAGAAGAAACAATAAACACCGCTTCAAAAACACTGTCCGTAAAAAAACTTCATTCACTCTCGCAGACTCTTCCGGAAAATGAGCTCTTGGCAGTAAAAAACGAAATTTCGCGAGTCCTGGACAAGGACGGACAACTAAAAGACCTTCCGGTTCTACGCGAAATCCGCGCAAAAATCGCCCAGCTTAAATCAGAAATTGCAGGAGCGCTCAAAAAATACACGGCAGATTCAAGCCTTTCAAACGTACTTTCGAGCAATGTTCCGGCGTTCAGGGCAGACAGGCAGGTTCTTGCGGTAAAAGCGAATCAGCGCGCACGAATTTCGGGAATTGTCCACGAAGTAAGCGCGTCAGGCCAGACAATTTTTATCGAACCTGACGAAGTCGTACGAAAAAATAATGAACTTATTCAAGAAGAATTCCATCTTCAGAGCGAAACACGAAAAATCTTTACAGAACTCACAGCAAAAATAGCGCCCTATGTTGAATTCATTTCTTCCGCCCTCAAAATTCTAATCAAACTCGACCAAACTTGCGCGGCGGCCCGCTGGGGAATTGAAAACGACTGTACATATGCGCTTTCTTGCACAGAAAAAGACGGAACCGCTCTTCCTCCTGCCCTCGTCGCAGCAAGGCATCCGCTTCTTGGCGAAAAAGCCGTTCCAATAGACATGAAATTTTTAAACGAAAAAAATGTTCTCATAATCACAGGCCCAAACACCGGCGGCAAAACAGTCAGCCTCAAAACCTTTGCGCTTTTTGCGCTTTTAAACCAGACTGGATTTCCACTTCCGGCAAAAGACGGCACAAGGCTTCCTGTATTCAACTCGGTTTTTGCAGACATTGGCGATGAACAGTCAATTGACCAAAGCCTTTCAACTTTTTCCGCACATATGAAAAACATTGCGGCAGCGGTAAAAAAGGCAGATAAAGACAGCCTTGTTCTGCTGGATGAACTTGGCAGCGGAACAGATCCACAGGAAGGCGGAGCAATCGGAATGGCAGTTCTTGACCATCTTATCGAAAAAAAAGCATTCGTCCTTGTCACAACCCACCACGGAATTTTAAAAAATTACGGTTACACAAACAAATTCTGCATAAATGCAAGCGTAGATTTTGACACGGACACGCTAAGCCCGACATACAGGCTTTTGATGGGAGTTCCGGGAGAAAGCCACGCCTTAGACATTGCAAAACGTTCAGGCTTAAGCTCAGAAACAGTCGAAAAAGCAAAACACTACATTCAAAGCGAACAGGCAGACGTAAGCACGCTCATAAAAGGTCTTACCGAAAAATACGCCCAGCTTGCAAAAGCCGAAAAAGAAGCAGCAGACCTCGAAAGCCGTCTTAAAGAAAAAGAACTCAAGCTGGAACAAAAGCTTCTTCGTCAAAAAGAAAAAGAACTCGAACTTAGAGAACGTGAGCAGCAGGAATCAGGACTTTTTGTTTCGCAAACCCGCAAAAAACTCGAAAATCTCGTGCGGACCCTCCGCGAAGGCGAAATAACCCGCGAAAAAACACTCAGCGTAAAACAGTTTTTAAACGAACTTACAGGCAAAGTCGAAAAATCAGACAAAGCCCTCGAAGAAGAAAAAATCCGTCTCGAAAAACAAAAAGAAGAATTCGAAAAAAAATTAAAGTCAGAACCTGTCCGCCTGGAAAACGGCATGCTCATAAGCACAAACAGTTCAAACCGCCCAAAATCAAACAAGGCAAGCAAAAAAAAGCTCAGCAATGCGCAGGCACTCGCACTGGCAAAAAACACATACACAGCAGAAGAAGCAGAAAAACTCAGCGCACAAGCAGGCTCAAGTTTCGTAACAAAGGCGCAGACCGTACAAGTTTCGCCACTTGCCTTCGAAGCCGGCAGCGAAGTTCTGCACAGGGCAACAAAAACACGCGGAACATTGATTTCCAGCATAAAAAAAGGCGTTTGGTCAGTACAATTAGGCTCAATCAGAATAAATTTAAAAGAAAAGGATCTTGAGCTCATAGCCCCAGCCCAAATTCGCGCGACTGTCAGCATAGAACTTGCCCAAGACATTTCTGGACAGGCAAAACCAGTTTTCGAGCTGCGTCTCCTCGGAATGCGCGAAGAAGAAGCCCTCAAAGCCCTTGCACGCCAGCTCGACCTCTGCCAAATTCACAATTTCAAAACCTTCTCTATAATCCACGGCAAAGGAAACGGCATTTTGCAGCAGTCAGTCCAAACATATCTTTCGCAATACCCGGCCGTCAAAAGTTTTCATTACGCTTCGCCAGAAGACGGCGGATTCGGAAAAACCTATGTTGAATTAAATTAAAGGAGGGGAAAGCCTTCCCCTGCGCGCCCGCTGCGCCGGCCGCTACCCCTTCAAGCGGGGGCACCCCGCAACGCCCCGCAAAACTGCTATAGACAGCTCACCAAACTCTGCTTTTTATAAAAAAAATCCGTGCAACATTCTGCCGCACGGATTTTTTATCAAAAGCTACACTTCCGGATTAAAGCTTACCGTTCTTAAGACGTCGCCAAATACTCCGGCCGCAGTAACGTCTGCTCCTGCTCCGTAACCGCGGATTGTCAAAGGAATTGGCGTATATCTTGCTGTTTCAAATACAAAGGCATTTTCACCGCCTTTTACCGCAAATAAAGGATTTTCTGGTCCTACTTCCAGCATTCCGACAGAAACCTTGCCGTTTTTTATCGATGCGCCCATTCGCAAAACTCTATTCTGCTTTTTAAGAGAAGCCATTTTTTCATCAAAATAAGAATCAACTTCCGGCAAACGAGCCATAAACTCGTCTACAGTTCCTTCTATGCTGAAATTTTCAGGAAAAATCGAATTCATTTTTATGTCAGAAAGTTCAATTTCCATTCCGGCTTCGCGCGCAATAATCAGAGCCTTGCGTGCAACATCAGTTCCTTTAAGGTCGTCGCGAGGATCAGGTTCCGTAAAGCGCATTTCTTTTGCTTCTTTTACCGCTTCGCTAAATTTTTTTCCTTCGTCGAGTTTTCCAAAAATATACGAAAGAGAACCTGACATAATTCCGTTAAAACCTGCAAGGCTGTCTCCAGATTTAAACAAGTTCTGCAAAGTATCAATAATCGGAAGTCCTGCTCCAACATTTGTTTCGTACAAAAAGCGCACATGATTTTTGTTCGCAGTTTCACGCAATTCACGATAATACTGCATAGACATTGAATTTGCACGTTTGTTAGGAGTTGCGACATTCATGCCAGAATTCAAAACATCAAGATAGCGTTCTGGAAGATCGTAGCTTGCCGTACAGTCAACAAAAATAGGATTTAGAGGCTTGTTTTCCTTTACAAATTTTAAAACTTCATCAAGATTCGTCTTTTTTCCAGAAACAGAAACTGCATTTCTCCAGTCAGACAAATCAAGTCCATTTCCGTCAAGAAGCATTCCTCGCATTGTCGCAATACAGCAAACTTTTATGTCGATATTCTGTTCTTTCAAAATCTTCTGCTGTTTATAAATCTGATCAAGCAAGGCTCCGCCAATTGTTCCTGCGCCAAAAGCAAAAACTTCAATCGGCTGAGTTGTATTAAAGAAGAATCTGTGTGTTGTCTTTACGGCAATGTCGCCATATTCACCGGCAATTACTGTCGAAATTGAGCGTTCGCTTGAACCTTGTGCAATCGCAAGAATATTTATGCTTCGGCTCGAAAGCGCATTGAAGAATTTTCCTGCAACACCACGATTTTGCTTCATACCATCGCCGACAATCGACACAATTGCACAGTCTTCGATTACACTTATCGGATTTATAAGGCCGTCACGGATTTCAAATGCAAATTCAGACTCAAGAGCATCTTTTACTTCTACGCTCTGGCTTTGGCGTACACAGAACGAAATTGTATATTCTGAAGAAGATTGAGTAATCAAAAGCATGCTGATTCCTGCACGGCTTACTGCGGCAAAAATTCGGCTTGCAATGCCAGTTTTACCTTTCATTCCTCCACCGCTTACTGAAACGAGGGCTGTTTTTTTCAGACAAGAAATTCCGCAGACAGGCCCAACTTTTTTTTCAGATTCAAAAGGGCCGCGGCCAATTCTAGTTCCACGCGCCTTGGGATTGTGAGAATTTAAGCTCCATGCTTCGATTCCGCGGGCAACAAGAGGGGCGAGAGTTTTTGGATGAAGGACTTTTGAACCAAAGAACGAAAGTTCCATCGCCTCTTCGTAAGTCATATCGTCAACAAGAATTGCATCGCTTACGACACGAGGATCGGCAGTATAGATTCCATCAACATCTGTCCAAAATTCAACTTTTTTAGAAGCAAGGCAGGCGCCTATTATTGCGGCAGAAAAATCCGAGCCATTGCGCCCCAAAAGTCCCATTTTCGGCTCATCATCGGCATGCGCAGACCAACCGCATACAAATCCTGGAAAAAGAAGAATCTGCGCCTGAGAACATTCAGCTCCATCGCGGTAAGGTCCAAGAGCTTCCGAAGTTCTTGCATAATCAGGATCGCTTTCAATCTGGTTTCCAGTTGTAAAGATGAATTTTCGGCTGTCCAAAACAAGAACATTCTGTTTTTTTGCAATAAGAATTGCATTTATAATCGGAACACAGCACAGTTCGCCCATCCCCATTATGCGGCAGTAAATTGATTCCGGACATTCGCCAAAAGCCGCAACGCCAGAAAGCAATTTTTCAAGTTCAATAAAGTTAGGTTCGATTTTTGCCATTGTAGAATCAGAGTCAAAACCTGCTACAGAAGCATGAAGCTGGGCGCAAATATCTCCATGAGTCCTTTTTATGCCGTCTATGAAATTTGCAGGAAGCGAACCAGAAACACAGCCGTCAATAGCGGCCTGAAGAGCATTAGAAACTCCGGCAACGGCAGAAACAATTACGCTGATCCTGTCAGTTTTTGCCCTGCCAAGCATAATTTCCACAGAATCAAGCATTCTGCGGGCGGATCCCATCGAAGTACCACCAAATTTCAAAGTAAGCATACAAACCTCACAACTTTTTAGAAGTTTCAATTATAATGAATAAAAACTCTTGTTACAATCAGAAAAGATTCTGCATTTTTCTATTAAAATCGATTATATTATTCAATTTTTCAAGAATCACTTTACACAAAAAACTCGAACAAACACGAAAAAACCGTTTTGTTGAAAAAGTGAAATTTTAGTGCTAAAATGAATTTCGAACGCACAAAAAGATGTTCTAAAATAACATTCATTACGGGAGATTATTATGAAACCTACTTTACTCGTACTTGCGGCAGGAATGGGAAGCCGTTACGGCGGAATCAAACAGATTGATACAGTTGGAAAAAACGGAGAGTGTCTTCTTGACTACGCTGCATATGACGCTAAAAAATGCGGTTTTGAAAAAATCGTTTACATAATCAGAAAGGACATTGAAAAGGATTTCCGTGAACGTCTTTTTGACAGAATTGCAAAAAATATCGATGCCGAATATGTTTTTCAGTCGCCAGAAGCGCTTTTGACTGCCGACGAATACGCACTTTCTCAGACAGCCGGCCGCAAAAAGCCATGGGGAACTCTTCACGCTGTCCTCTGCGCAAAAAAAGCGCTCAACACTCCTTATGCAGTAATCAATGCAGATGACTACTACGGACGCTCAGCATTTGAAACACTCGGAAAATACCTTTCTTCTATCGACAATAGCTGCACAGAACACGCAATGGTCGGCTACATTCTCGGAAAAACAATGAGCAGAAACGGTTCTGTAAGCCGTGGAGTCTGCCGGACAAAAGACGGCTACCTTGAATCAATCACCGAAAACACAAAAATTTACTATACTGGCGAAAATTTCAGCGGAAACGAAATTGAATCAGATTTGAACGGCACAATCTACAAACTGACCGGAAACGAAACTGTCAGCATGAATCTCTTCGGCTTTACACCTGCCGCTTTCGATGAATTTGAAAAATACTGGGACGGATTCAAAAAAACAAACCTCGAAGAACAAAAAGCAGAAGCGCTTCTTCCAGTTGCCGCAAGTCAAATTATCAAAGACAATAAAGGCAAGATAAAAGTATTCACTTCCGAAGAAAGCTGGTTTGGCATGACTTACGCAGAAGACAAACAGGTTGTAAAAGACGCAATCGCCGAAAAAATTGCATCTGGCTACTATCCTGAAAAACTTTGGGACAAATAATTGAAACTTTTAACACCAATTCGCTCAGAAAAAGTATGGGGATACGAAGACTGGATTGCATCAACCCACAAAGACGGTTCCCAAAAAGATTTTATTGAACTCGTAAAAGATTATCCTCTTCTTGTAAAGATCATTCAGGCAAATGACACTCTTTCTGTCCAGGTTCATCCGGACGATAAAACAGCCGTTGAACTTGAAGGTGAAGGCTCCCGCGGAAAAACTGAATGCTGGTACATTCTTGACTGCAAAAAAGGCGCAAAACTGATTGCCGGCTTAAAAGACGGCTGCACAAAAGAACAGATTTCTGCCGCAATAAAAAACGGAACGGTTTCTGGACTTATGAACAGCGTTGAAGTAAAAAAAGGCGACTTCATCTTTATTCCAGCAGGAACTGTGCACGCAATAGGCGGAGGAATTCGTCTTATGGAAGTCCAGCAGAGTTGCAACATTACATACAGGCTCTACGACTGGGGACGTCCGCGCGAACTGCATATCGAAAAAGGCGTAAAATCAATAAAACTCGAAGCAGACACAAAAAACTGCTTTTCAGACGGAAAACCATTCAGTTTGTCGCCAATTGCGCCTCTTGCACAAAATTTTGAGTGTCCGTATTTTTCGCTTATCAAAAAAAATTTTTCTGGCGGATATTCATTTCTTGCTTCCAAAAACGAAGGCTATGAACTTTTATTCGTTGTAAACGCAGAAAAACTAAAAGCAACAAGAACAGATTCCGACGGACAAAAAGTTCTTTTTGAAACCTTGCAAGCAGAACAGATTTTTGCAGTTTCTCCGGGAGAAAAAGTCACTCTCGAAGGCAAGGCAAAAATAATAAGAATTAAAGCAAAATAAAAAAAGC
>NZ_DBJD01000088.1:0-6136 GCF_002297065.1 Treponema sp. UBA785
CATGCAAAAATCCCTGCCACAACCGTATTAACCTACAATTGAACGCACAAACGCAAGCGAGTCAGGAACATTTTTTACACCTTCAAAGATAAGATACGCGTCCGGCTCTTTCTTCACTATTACAGGCAAAAATTCTTTCCAGCCCATAATTCCCTGTCCCAAAGGAGCAATTTCAAGCTCGCCGTCTTTTACAACATAATCTTTTAAATGAAAACCGCAGATTTTTCCTTTGAAGAGTTCCAGACACTTTTCAAAAATTTCGGCACGTTTTTCGTGGTTTCCAATGTAAAGGTAATTGTAAATATCAACAATAAAACGGAAATTTTCCTGTCCTGGATCAATTTCATCGGCAAGGCGCTTAAGCCGCTCCGGACAATACATACAGTGTCCCCATGCCCCTTCCAAAGCCATGCAGACGCCGCTTTTTTTTGCAGTCTCCGGCATAGGCGCAAAAATCGACTTTACTTCCGCAAAAGCCTCCTCAGTCTGATTTTTTGGATTGTAAGTCCATTTGTCGTCATTGTAAGAGCCGGTCTCCGAAGCGACAAATTTTGCCCCAAATTCAGCAGCATGACGCAAATGGTCGGCATATTTTTCCGCTCCAAGTCTTACTTTTTCTTTATTAGAGTGAACAGGATTAAAATATGCGCCCAAGAGCGGAATTTCAACGCCGTTAGAATTAAAACCTCTGCGGATTTCAGAAACAACACTGTCCGTCAAAGTGCCAGGATTACCGGTTTGTCCCTCAATCGCCTTTGCAATTGCAAGCTGAACTCCGTCAAATCCCCATTCATGGGCTTTTTGTCCTAAAAACTCAGCAGATCCTTTTCCAATATCATGTGGTCTAATTAAAATTTTCATAAAACCATTATATATACAGCCACTACAAATTGCAATTTTTTGAAAAACTAAAAAAAATGAAGATTTGGACATAAAAAAAGACGCCTTAGGGCGTCTTTTATCAAGCAATCAACTTACAAATTAGCAGTTTTCTGCAAAGTATTTGATTGTTCTTACCATCTGTGATGTGTAAGAGTTCTCGTTGTCATACCAAGAAACAACCTGTACCTGGTATGTATCGTCAGAAATCTTAGAAACCATAGTCTGTGTAGCATCGAAGAGAGAGCCGAAGCGCATTCCGATTACATCTGAAGAAACAATCTGATCTTCGTTGTATCCGAAAGATTCTGTTGCTTCTGCTTTCATAGCTGCGTTGATAGTTTCTTTTGTAACTTCTTTGTTTGTCTTGATTACAGCAGTCAAGATTGTTGTAGATCCTGTTGGAACTGGAACACGCTGAGCTGAACCAATCAATTTTCCGTTCAATTCAGGAATTACAAGACCGATAGCCTTTGCAGCGCCTGTTGAGTTAGGAACGATATTCTGAGCACCTGCGCGTGAACGGCGGAGGTCGCCTTTGCGCTGCGGACCGTCAAGAATCATCTGGTCGCCAGTGTAAGCATGGATTGTAGACATGATTCCGCTCTGGATTGGAGCAAAGTCATTCAAAGCTTTAGCCATTGGAGCCAAGCAGTTTGTTGTGCAAGAAGCGGCAGAAATGATATTGTCGTTCTTTGTAAGAGTTTTGTGGTTTACATTGTAAACGATTGTTGGAAGGTCGTTTCCTGCTGGAGCAGAAATTACAACTTTTTTAGCGCCTGCATCAATGTGAGCCTGCGATTTAGCCTTTGAAACATAGAAACCTGTACATTCGAGAACGACGTCTACATCGAGAGCTTTCCATGGAAGGTTAGCAGCATTTGCTTCCTTGTAGATTGTAATTGTTTTTCCGTCTACAACGATAGCACCTGGTTTTGTTACAGTTTTTCCGTCTTCGGCAAGAACGTCATCTATATAAGAAACTGTGTGTTTGTTCTCGCCGATTCTTCCAGCATATCCACCCTGCGCTGTATCATACTTCAAAAGGTGAGCAAGCATTTTTGGGCTTGTAAGGTCGTTGATAGCTACAACTTCATATCCATCTGCAGCAAACATCTGGCGGAATGCCAAGCGTCCGATACGTCCAAAACCGTTAATAGCAACTTTAACTGCCATGTTTTTATTCTCCTTAAAAAATAAATTTAAATTTACTATATTTAAAATACTGAATTTCAAGCAAATAGTCTATAAAAAAATTATAATAAATTGGCCGTTCCGGCTTTTATATCAGAACCATCAAAACTAAAAAAGAGTTTTAATCAAGTCTTTATATTCCTCAGCAATTTTATAACGCATCATTTCCTGCTTTGCGCTCAGCTCAACACCAACTTCAAAACTTTTTGGAATCAATGCAAATTTTCCAATTTTTTCGCAAGCACGAAAGCCTTTTGCCGTAGAAATTGAATTCTTTATGATTTTATCAAAAGCCTGAATTATAAAATTGTTCTTTAAAAGTTCTTCATAAGATTCATATTCAATATTATTTTCTTTTGCAAAATCCTCGGTATTTTCCTTAGAAGGCACAATGAGCGCTCCAAGGCTCCGTTCATCTTGTCCAACAACCATTGCGCTTTCTATCAGGTCGTTTGTCAACAGCTCCGATTCGAGCACAGCAGGCTCGACATTTTCACCGCCAAGCAAGACAATTGTATCTTTTGCGCGGCCTGTAATTTTCAATTCGTTGTCAAAAGTGCGTACGCCAAGGTCGCCTGTATTAAACCAGCCGTCTTTATCAATCACTTTTGCGGTCAAATCTGGACGCTTGTAATAGCCTTTCATAACCTGCCGGCTTTTTACGAAAATCAATCCCATTTTTCCCGGTCCAATATCTTCGCCATTTACGGCAACACCATTCTCTTCCTTGCAGATTTTTAATTCGACAGTAGGAAAAATAGCACCTACGCAGCCAGGACGAGGCTCATGAGGATTTCTAAACGAAATAACAGGCGCGGTTTCAGTAAGGCCATAACCTTCCAAAAGGTTCAATCCTACGGCCCTGTAAAAATTGTCAATTTCGTGTGGAAGCGCTCCGCCGCCGCTAATTGCAACATGCAGATTTCCGCCAAATTTTGCCTGGAGTTTTTTAAATACGAGCAAATCTCCGAGCTTTTTCAATGGCCATAAAAGACACATGGGAACAATTCCCGCTAAAAAATCCAAAACCCGGCTACGTTTTTTATAAAGCTGGCATACAAGGCCGCAAACCTTATCTTTCTGATCAGCATAGGCACCGCCAACTTTTACAAAAAAATTAAAAAGAACAAGTGCGGCTCCGCCTTTCTTCTTCATGGCTTTTTGAACAGCTTTTGCAAGAGATTCCCATAAACGCGGAACACCGCACATCCACTGAGGCTTTATAACCGCCATGTCTGCAAGCAAAATCTGTCCAATAGGCTTAGAGTAGGCAATTCCGTTGCAAAAAACTGGAGCAGCATACTGAATCAAACGCTCAAAACTGTGCCATACAGGAAGAACGCTCAGCCACATAAATCCAGGATTAGAAGGCAAAAAGTTGTGGATTACAGAAAGCTGATAAATATAATTGTCATGAGTAAGCATTACGCCTTTTGGAGTTCCTGTTGTGCCGGAAGTAAAAATAATCGTGGCAGTATCATTCGGCTCAATTTTTTCCATGCCAGACTCAATTTCAGCTTTTATCATTTCTTTTTTTTCTGCATATTCATTCCGCGCTTTTTCAAACAATTCGTTAAAATGAATTAGCTTAAGACCGCAATCGGCTGCTTTTTTTTCAATTTCTTGCGCAACCGGTTCGTAAATTACAACAGTTTTTAAGAGAGGAACTTCATCGATTTTTTCCAAAACCTTTTCGAGCTGATGTCCGGTTTCAAAAAAGCCAACTTTACAGTCTGCATAAGAAATTATAAAGCGAATTTCGTTTCCCATGCTGTCGCAGCCACGAGGAACATCTGCCGCACCGATAGAAAGCAAAGCATAATCTGTCAAAAGCCATTCGCGGCGATTGTCAGAAATCAATGCAACATTGGAGCCTTTTTCAATGCCAAGCTTTTTAAACTGAAAAGCAAGGGCGACAAAATCATCATAAACAGAAGCAAATGTAAAATATTCATATTTGCCGTCTTTATTTTTTGAAGCCTGAAGAAATGTATCAGGAACTTTTTCAGTCTGCGCCTTCAGCATTAAAGGAAGATTTTTTGGAAGCTCACGGAAGGTATATTTTACCATAATTTTCTCCATTAAATAAAATCAAAAAAAACTCAAAAGCAACAATCAAACAAAAAGCTCTTTAGAGATTTATGTAATTTTACCACGGAAAACTTAATATTGCAAAAAAGAGCGAGACCTGCATATTTGCAAAAACAGGTTCTCGCCGCAAAATTTTCAGGATTATAGAATAAACTAAGGCGAATTATTTTTTATCGCTGTCAGACTCTTTGTGGCGGCTGTCGAAATATCCTCCGTCCTCAAGATAACGCCTGCGCGTCATTATCAGATTTATAAGCTCGTGGTACATATTGAAGTCGATTTCAAGCGCCATCGGAAGAAGGAAAAACTCGGTCTCGTCGCAGTAACGCTCAATAAAATGCGGGTCGGTAACGTAGCCGAGCGAAATCATATTAGAGATTCTATCCGCGCACTTTAAAATTTTCGCCTTCTGGCTTCCGCTGTCGAGAATCCGCTGCAAAAACTGCTTCTTGCTTTCGTCCTCGCGCCTTGTAACCTCAAGAACAAGCTTAAGAACATCCTCGCCCTCGGAATCGGCATTGAGGATTAAATCTTTATCAAAATCCTTTATATCCTCAACAGTGTCGTGAACAACGCTCGCCTTTAAAAGAACAGAGTCGATGTAGCCATAGTCAATAAGAATCGCAAGCGTGTCCATCTGATGACGGAACATATTTCCGCCAGCGTGCCGCGCTTTTCCGATAAGCCCCGTGGCAAGCTGCATATACGGAGCCAAGACAATATTCTTAAGCTCCTGAGCTTCCTTGTTGCCCATCTTCTCAGGCTTCTCAGTTTTCATCTCATATTTTATTCCCATGTCTCGCCCCCTGTTCTTCCTGACAATTTTGTGCTGACCATTATCCGGCACAAAAGCCGACTCGTCAAACTAATTCAGCGCAGCAACGTAAGATTCAAGTTTCTCTATGCGCCTCTTGATTTCAACGAGCTTGTCGCGCTCAGCCTGAACAACTTCCGCCGGAGCGTGCTGTCCGAATTTTCCGTTGAGTTTGAACTCGATTCTTTCAGCATCTTTCCTGCCAGTCTCCAAGTCCTTGTTGAAATGCTTCAAAAGCTGTTCCTTGTTGATGTTGCCGTCAAGAAGAATGAACGCCTCAAATCCAGTTCCTACAGTTCCGATTGACTTAGCAGGCTTTTCCTCGACGAATTCGATTTTTGAAAGGCCAGCAAGAAGCTGAATCATATCGGCTTTTTCTTTGCAGACTTCCGCAGCGCTTCCTTTTACAACAAGCAAGGCAAGATTGATTTTATCCGCAGGATTTACGCCGCACTCGTTTCTAAGACCGCGCACGCTTCTGATTACATCTTTAAGAGCGTTGAAACGCGCAGTGATTTTCTCGTCGTCGCGTTCAGACTTGAATTCAGGATAAGGAGCGGAAACCAAAAGCCCGTCGTAAGTTTCAGACGGAAGAATCTTGTTGCTTTCTGTTTTTGCGCGGTTATCGTTGATTTCCTTTCGCGGAAGCTTTGAGTAAATTTCTTCGGTTACAAACGGAATGAACGGATGCAAAAGCCTAAGCGACTCTTCAAGGACATTGAGCAAGACAGAAATCTGCCTGTCTTTTTCTTCTTCAGTTCCGTGCCAGAACACGAGTTTTGTCGCCTCAACGTACCAGTCGCAGAAATTGTTCCAGAAATATTCGTAAGCCGCGCTTGCCGCATCGTTGTAACGGTAAGAATCAAGAGCCGCGCGCGCATTTTTCGCCGCTTCGTTCAATTCTGTGTAAATCCATTTGTCAAGCTCGGTCAGCTCCTCATCTTTTACAGGAACGAGATTTCTTCCCTCAAGATTTCCGAGAATGTAGCGGCTTGCGTTCCAGACTTTGTTGCAGAATTTAGAGCCGAATTTGAACGAGTCGTTGTCGATTAAAATGTCCTGTCCCTGGGCCGCAAGATAAGTCAAAGTGAATTTAAGAGCGTCCGCGCCGTACTGGTCGATAATTTCAAGCGGGTCGATACCGTTTCCAAGCGACTT
>NZ_DBJD01000008.1:0-10787 GCF_002297065.1 Treponema sp. UBA785
AGCCTTGAAGACTCTGCGAACCACATAATGGCGATTTTTACAGTTCAGCGGCTTACGTATGAGAAAACCAAATTGAAAGTTTGAAAAAATTTCTTACATTGAGAGTTTAAGATGTTATGCGGCTGCACAAACTTTTCTTCAAGTATATCAGGCGTTTTGTTCTTGTCATTGCAATTTTTGCCGCTTGCCTTTCTTGAGGTGCTTTACTTTGGGACTTGAAAAAATGGTACAGGCATTCAAGTTCGGCGCGCCGCCGCGCGGAGGAAGCGCACCGGGATTCGACCGCCTTATAATGCTCATGTGCCACGAGGAAAGCATCCACGAAGTAATCGCCTTTCCGAATAACAATTTGGCGGCTTCTCCTATGGATGAGTGTCCAAGCGCGGTTGACCAAAGCCAATTGGACGACTTGCATCTAAAATGTACTGAGGTTGAGAAATAATATGCGCGAGTTTTCCGCAGGGAAAACTCGGTAAGCAAGACGCAAAGCGGATTGCGACACTTGCATATCACGATTTTCTGACCCGGAAAAATAAAATGTTATAAAACAAAGGGGCTGGCTAATAAGTTCTAAATGTCATTGCCGTACTTGATACTGCGATGTTTCTGAAAAAAACTTGATTAGCAATCTGTTGAAAATTTTCAATAGATTATCGGGGCAAGCCCGATAATGACATAAAAGTTTCTTTTTGGTCATCTCCTTTGTTTTGGAGGAAGAATTAGTTTTTTCCGCCTTTGTGCGGTTCGGAAAGATATTTTTTTGCAATTTTTATAAAATCATCTTTTGAAGTCATTAAAAAATATTTTTCCAAACTTGAATAATACCCATCATTTGTCTTTATGAATTGTGCAATTAAAGAATAGCCAAAATCGTCGCCAATTTTTTTATTTTTCATAAAATCATTGAATTCTGAAAAATATGCCGGATCAGCAGAATCTTCTGTTTTCCAAATAAAGGGATTTAAATCACTCACATAATCTGTAAGCAATTCATTTGCCCTGCCGTGTCTTTCGTTTTCTTTGTCTAATATAATGTACATCAATGTAAATAATTCAAAATTTGTCATTTTTATCTTCCTTATTTTTTGTTAGGATTTTTACATAATCCTGTTGTTTCATCCCATTCTTTAGGAGAGCGGTTATATCCGCCGTTGCTTAAATTGCCGTTTTTTACTTTTGCCCAATATTGAGCGCCATTTTTCGCAATTTTTATATACCATTTACAGCCGTCTTTATCTGTTCCCGCATAACAAGACTCGTCATTTATCAAGTCTAGCAAAGTTTTCCTGTTTTTTAAATTGTCTGTAAGATGTCCTTTGCTTTTTCTGAAAATATGCTTTATCTGCGCAGGATTTTTTGGAAGCCTGTTTCTGCCTCCCCCGTGTTCCGCTGTACAGTCCGCTTCTACCGCTTCCCATTTTTCACCTCCGGTTTCTTATGCTGGGATTTCGTCCAGTTGTCATATTGGAAAAACTGGACTCCGCAATTTTTGAACTCATCAAAAATTTTTCCCGGCATTGCTCCGTAAACAAGAATGATTTTTTGCTCAATTTCCTTTATAAAAGAGCGCAGTCCTTCTTTTAAATGAAATTTGTATTCAGAAGATTTGCAGCAGCCGTAAGTTCCTATTGAATAAATTCCGTGTTTTTCAAGCCCCAAAAAGGCGAATGGCGGTTCGTCAGGAATAATGCGTTTGTATGTGCGCTCATCGCCAAAACGAACATTTGGAATTACATAAATTCCTTGCTCTTGAAGGTAATGACCGATTTGATGATTCAGGTAAAGATTTGTCATCTGCAGAACAAGCGGCATATCGTAATAAAGAGAGCAGTCGGGAGATATGGCTCCGGAAAATTTCTTGATTTTCTCAAGATTTTCTTTTGTTGAAGTCAAAATGTCTCGGAATTTTAAATCGTTTTCATAGAAGCAGACAAATTCGTTGAGAGTTTCACTTCTGTTCATTTTGCTGAACGGAATCATCGTCTTTGGAATTAAAATTTCTTTAGGATTTCTGATAAGCGGAATCTCAAGCAAGCCGTCAAAAATTGCATTTTTAACAAGTTCAGCATTGAATCCGTCATCAATCAGATTTTTCTTTAGCTTTTCTTTTTTGCAAAAGTCCAAATCATCGAATAGATATGGTTGAAAAATATTCTCCATCTTATTATTCCTTTCAAAAATCAGTCTTCCGCGCCGATTATCTTTTTAGAAAAACCGACACGGAAAACTGAATGGATTTCTTATTCAGCGACTTTCAGGTTTTCACTGAATCCGACTGAATATGTGCCGTCTGCCGTAGGCCTTGTTTTTATGGCAACCGCATACTTTTCACCGGGCGTAAGATTATCTGGAACGTAGGCTTCCAGTGTTTTTGGAAGATTCCTTGTTAAAACGCACTTGAGCCATTTTGTCTCATCCGCCTCTGCTTCGCCGTCTTCATCGACAGGGCAGAAATATAAGCCGCATTCCGCACCTTCAAGCTTTAGCCTGCTTCCTGTAATGCTCACAAGTTTTCCGGGCTTTACAGCTTTTTCTTCAACTCCGTCCCAAAGACACTTTACACTGCTTATAAGTGGAGCTGAATCTGTATAAACAATTTTATCTATCTCGATTTTTCCTACAGATTCAGTCAAAGTTTTTGAAGGTGTAAATTTCACTGTAAGAGAAGAAATCTCGCTTGCTGTCTTTGGGGCGATTTTCATTCCGCCTGAAAGCGCGATGTAAAGCGTTCCCAAGTCCAGCAGGTTTACAGATTTTGCGTTTGACAGATTTGAAAGAATTCCTGCTTTTAAATCCTTTGCGAATTTTTTAAGCTCATACTCATTGTAGGCGGGATTTCTTTCGCAAATCTCCATTATAAGATTGTCAATGTTCACTGTATTCCGTGAAACACGACCCACGAATGTTTCAGTTTCCTCATAGACAAGCTTGCGGATTGAAACACTGATTTTGTTTGTGGAGTTCTTGAACTCCGAAGCAATAGTAGCCATAGCCACCTCACAAACCACACTTTCTAATAAAGTTCAAAAAAGTATGGTATAATTATTAAAAAGACTGCAACGCAGCCTGCAAGACATTTTGTGTTTGTCTTACAGGAACTAAGATACAGTCCATTTGAAAAAGAAGTTGGCCGTCACTGGCCGTCGTTGTCCACCATTGGCCAAATGAATGAAAAAGGGGAGCAGTTGGAATTTTCTGATTTTTCTAGAATTTTATATTCTTATATTGGTTTAGGAGATGAGCATCCTAAATTTGTGCTGGAGCTTTTGAGTCTTGTGTATTTGGGTGATGATGGATTTTTTTGCAATCAAAATAATCCATTCTTGAAAATGAACACAAGTACATTAAATGGATATTTTCGCGGTTCGAAAAAAATAAGCGAGAAAAACGCAGTCTTTATAAAGTCAAATTTTGATTCAACAGAATTTATCGACAAGATAGATTCCTTGTCAGTTGACCTGAAAACAAATTTGGCAAATGAGCTAGGAGTTGAAGACACTGATATAAAAGCGCTTCCTGAAAAATGTGCGGATGTATTTCTTCAAATCATCTCAGATATTGCATCAGGAAAAAAACAGGAGAAAGTTTTATTAAATACAAACTCCGGGCAAAAAGACTTGGAGCAAAAATACGGACTGAGCCTTTTGCAGGAATGTAACAGTTTGTGTCCGCTGCCGGAGTGCTCAAAGCCTCTCTATGTCAAAAAAGAGGAAGACAAGCAGCCGTATTTTCAGATAATCCAGATAAATCCGCAGAAACCTTACGACAGGATTTATAATTTGCTTGCAGTCTGTCCGGAATGTGCCGCAAAGCTCAATATGCAAAAAACGGAGCATGATATTTTAAGGCTTTGTGAAATCAAGAGGCGTATGCAGAAAAATGAAGAGGTTTCGGAATTTGCAGCTGAAGAAAAAATAGAGCAGGACATAACAGCTTTAATAGAGAAAATCACAAATGCCGATGGTTCAGAACTCAGCGAACTCAATTACAGCCCGGTTGAGCTTAAGAAAAAATTTCTTCCGTTAGAACATTTTTTGGAAGATGAGATAAAGCCGCGCGTTGTAAAGTATTTTAACTTCATAAACGGACTTCTAAAGCAGAAAGTTGAAAAAGAAAATTTCAATGAAGCAAAATTCCGAAAGTCAGTAAAGCATATCTATGAAAACCTGGAAGCTGAAAAAATTGAAAAAACTCAAATCTTTGAGGCGATTTCAGGACGTTTTCATAATATGTCAAAAACCAGCTATATCGCCAGCCAGATTCTTGCAAGCTATTTTGTCCAGTCCTGCGAAATTTTCAGGGAGGCGGCGCAACAATGAAACTTCCTTCAAAAATATTCACATATAAAGAAAGCTGCCTTTCAAAACTTGCGCCGGTTCTAAAATTCTTAGAAGAAAAGGATTGCAGCCCAGCTGAAGTTTACAAGGCAAACAAAAAGATATTTAAAAATACAAGCGATTTTGCAGACTGCCTCACGGTTCTTTTTGCGCTTGGAAAAATAAAATTTGACCAAAAATCGGAGAGAATAGAATTATGCTGAAATTCATTGAATGTGAAAAATTTATAGAAAACGGAAGTCCGCGCGGAAAGATTGAATTTTTCCCGGGACTGAATATTTGTCTTGGCGAGGACAATGCGGAAAATTCAATCGGAAAAAGCACTTTTCTGTTTGCTGTTGATTTTTGCTTCGGCGGAGACAGTTATTGTTCTCAAAAGGAGCTGCTAGAAGAAGTCGGAAACCATAAAATAAATTTCTGCCTTGAATTTGACAACGAGACATATTATTTTTCACGCTCAACAGAAAATCCTAAAGAAGTTGCAGTCTGCGATGAGCATTTTAATATAACGAAAAAAATAAGCGATGTTGACTTTAAGAAATTCCTGCTTGAAAAATATAATCTAGCAGAAACAGGCTTGTCGTTCAGGCAGGCCGTAACATCATCTGTTCGGATTTTTGGAAAGGATTCCAGCGAAATCAAAAATATAGTCGGCGTTGAAAATCATAACGGCGGAAAAACAGGAATCTTGCGGAATCTTATAAAACTGTTTGAAGAATATGATGAAATAAAAACTCTTGAAGAAAAATCAGCTGCAATTCAATCAGAAAAAGAAGAGTTTTCCTCTGTTGAAAAATCAAAAATCGTAAAAAACGGAAAGATAAAAAGTCTCTCCCAGCTGAAAGAGTCAGAAATCAGGCTTGACCAGTTAAATGAAGAGCTAGCACAAATTGCAGAGTCAAACAAAATTCAGACAGAAACTGTTGATGCAAAGCGGGCGGCACAGGCGGCAGAGCTTGAAAAGCAAATCACGGTTTTAAGAAGAAATAGGACAAGACTTCTGAATGAAAAATCAATTATGGAAGCTAATCTTGGTTCTGGAACAAAAATTCAAAAAGAAAATTTTGAAGAGCTAAAATCATTTTTCCCTTATGTAAATATTCCGCATCTTGAAGAAATTCAGAATTTCCATAAGCAGATTACAAAAATCCTAAAAGAAGAAACAGAGGAAGAGCTTTTAAAACTTGAAGACAAAATATCCGGAAACGAAAAGAATTTAATAGAAGCAACGCAAAAACTTACTGAGCTTAGCGTTCCTGTTTCAATTCCAAAAAAAATTCTTGAGCAATACGCCGCAGTTTCAATTCAGAAAAACGAGCTTGAAGGGCAAATTGCTTTTTATAAAAATTCCGAGCAGATTTCAAGACAGCTAAAAGAAACGAAAATTGAGCTTGACGGTAAAAAAAATTTAATACTTGAAGAAATTGTTTTAAAAATCAATAAAAAGCTCGAAGTGCTTAGCGTTAATGTAAATGGAAATAACAGTTATGCGCCCCGCCTTAATTTAAATTCCGCGTCTAGTTACAGTTTTTATGCTCCTAAGGACAGCGGAACCGGAACCGCCTATGTTAACATGATTTTGTATGACATTGCGCTTCTTGAGCTTACAAGACTTCCGTTTGTGATTCACGACTCAATTCTGTTCAAAAATTTGAGCGATAACCGTGTCATAAAAATTTTTGAGGAATATGAAAAGTCTGAAAAGCAGATTTTTGTCTCGTTTGACAAGAAAAATTCATACGAAAGCGATGAGCTAAAGAAAACAATCGAAAATCATACGGCAATAGAACTTTACGCCGGTGGCGGCGAGCTGTTCGGACGCTCCTGGGCAAAAAAGAAAAGCTCCAACTGATGTGCGGCAAAGTTACCCAGATACTTGAGTCGTATTTACCATGGAAGTTGCGGCGCAACTAGCTAGGAAACTGCGATGCAAGTATCTAGGTAGTTGAGATGCAAGTTCTAAAAAAATAGTATTATTTCTTCAAAAATTCTTCCATTGTGTCAACAAGCTCGCTGAAATTTGAGCGCAGGCGTTTCATAAGCTCCTGGGTGCGTTTTGTGTCGTAGGAAACGTTTGTTTTTGGCGGAAGCAGCAGCTCGTAAGGCTCAACTTCAAGCGCGTTTGCAATGGAAACTAAGGTTTCAAAAGAACCCCATTTCTTGCCGTTTTCGATGTCGCTGATAAACGGACTGCTTAAATTTGAAAGCTCTGCAAGTTTTTCTTGGCTTAATTTTTTTTCTGTTCTGATTCTTTTTATATTTTCAATATAAAGTTTATTCAATTCATCCTTATTCATTTTGTCAGTTTAAATTCGCTGAAAGTTAGAATGAATAAACGAAGTGATAGTAAATTTAATTAAAGCGGCAACTTTTATAACCGATAGTTAAATCATATAGCGAATTTTATAATTATTTAGCTAAATAATTTCGCTTTTAGTTACCTTTCGGAGCGTAAAATGCCATTCACTGATTCACTGGAAACAAACGCGCTAAAATCAAAAATTGAAGAAATATTAAAGACTGTTCCTGATTTTGTAACTCAGGGCGGAGAGCTGAAGCTCAACATAATAAAAAATGCGGCGGAAAACGGAGATGAAAAACTTCTTGCGCCTCTGCTGAAAAATGCCGCCACAAAAAAGGTTTTCTTCAAGCCTGTTCTGGACAGTTTTGTTTTTGAGAGCGCAAAATTCAAGGAGATTTTGGAATATTCAAGCGGCTGCAACTCGTATTCAAAATATCTTGGGCAGAAAATCGGGCTTTACTTTGGAGATTCCGCGTTTACAGACAGAAGCGAAGTCGTGCTGAATTTTCCGTTCAAGGACTGCGTGCTTGAAGGCGGACAGAGCAAAGAGGACGGTCTTGACGCATATTTTGAATGGGACGAAAAACTCCAGGATTTTACAGAAAAGAAATCAAAACGACGCGAAGTTTTTTACAACGAGATTCTGGCCCAGGACGAAATCGACAATCTTTTTAGCCCGAAGGCATTCTGCAAAGCAAAACGATTTGAGCGTAATTCAAATGAAGCAGTTGAGCCTGCCGAAACCTCGCATCTTAAGCGCAATGCCGAAATAAACAGAAAGCGCGGACTTAGCGACGACACAATCACCGACAACCTGATAATAAAAGGAAACAACCTGCTTGCGCTGCACTCGCTCAAAAAGGGATTCGCCGGAAAAATCAAGCTGATTTATATTGACCCTCCGTATAACACGGGAAACGACGGCTTTGCCTACAACGACAACTTCAATCATTCAAGCTGGCTCACGTTCATGAAAAACCGTCTGGAAGTTGCGAGGGAACTGCTGAAGGAAGATGGAGTGATTTTTGTACAAATTGATAATTCTCCAAGTGATTTACAAAATTCACCTGAGTTTGGCTATTTATTGGTTTTGATGGATATGATTTTTAAGAGAACTAATTATCTTACAACACTGACATGGAGAAAAAAAGGAAACGCTAGCAATACACAAGATGGAATTGGAACAATAACAGAATCAATTCTAATGTATGCAAAGAATATAAATGAAGTATCCATAAATATTTTAGATTTTAAACGTCGTTATGATTATTCTGATGAGAATGGAGGGTATAATTTAGAAGTTCCAATTAAAACAAATGATGGTGATTATGAACGAAAGACCATGAAATTTGAAATAAAAACTCCAGAAGGAACTTTTTTACCGCCAGAAGGAAAAAGATGGACTTTAGGAAGAGAAACAATGGAAGACATCGTAAAATTAAAAAAATATGAAATTAAAAATGGAATATTTAAAGTGAAAAAATATAGAGAAGATTATAAAAAAGGCGATGGAAAACTTTTTAATAATTTGTTGCTTGAACAAGGCTCATTAAAATCTGCGAAAACAGAATTAGAAAAACTTGGATTTAGAAGAGAAAATTTTAATAGTCCAAAGCCAGAATCTTTAATTAAGCAACTTCTTCAAATCTCCACTTCTCCTTCCGACATCGTGCTTGATTACCATTTGGGCAGTGGAACAACCGCCGCAGTCGCGCATAAAATGAGCCGCCAGTATATCGGTGTTGAGCAGATGGACTACATCGAAAGTGTTGCTGTTGAGCGGCTTAAAAAAGTAATCTGCGGAGAACAAGGCGGAATCTCAAAATCCGTGGGCTGGCAAGGCGGCGGCTCGTTTGTCTATATGGAGCTTGCAAAGAAAAACGAGCGTGCGGCAAAGCTTATTTCCTCATGCAAAAATCTTTGTGAGCTAGTAAAAATATTCGACACGTTGAGCAAAAAATATTTTCTTCATTACAACGTTCGCGTAAAGGAATTCAGAAACGAGGTAGTGACCAGTGGGAAATTTGCTTCTCTCCCGCTTGAACGCCAAAAAGAAATGTTCATCCGCATGCTGGACTTAAATCAGCTTTATTTGAATGTCTCCGACCGCCACGACACCACAGCTGGACTTGCCCAAAACGATATCGCATTCACCGAAGATTTTTACAGATTGAAGAACGACTAAAATGATGTATAATCAACTTTAGGAGGCGGACTCATGGAAACTTTGACGTTAAAAAAAGAAGCGATTGACATTATAAATGAACTTCCTGACAGCAAAATTCAGGCTGTCGTGCAATTCGCGCAGTTTATCTTGAAATATGACAACCCGGCTTTTCAGATGGAAGAAAACAAGAGGAATACGCTAGCGACTTTATGCGGCTCAATAGATGACAGCTCTTTTGTGAGACCTTCTCAGCCTCTGCTTTCCGATGATGCAGAAAGGAAGATTATATAATGTATTTTCTTGACACAAATACTTGCATAGATTTTCTTCGGAATCTTTCGGAAAGTGTGCGGAGTCGTTTTCTGTCAATTCCTCTAAATGAAATAAAAATTCCTGTTGTTGTAAAAGCGGAACTTTTGCTCGGAGCATACAAAAGTACTAAAACAGAAACTCTTGAGCGGACAAAACAATTTTTAGAACTGTTTGAAGTGATTCCTTTTGCAGATGAGATGTCCTATACCTACGCGAAAATCAGAAAAGAACTTGAAGTGAAAGGAAACAAAATTGGTGCAAATGATTTATTTATCGCGGCGGCAGCTTTAAATAAAGGCGCAGTTCTTGTTACGCATAATACACGTGAATTTATCCGTATTGACGGACTGCAACTGGACGACTGGAATATTTAAACAATGCTTTACGAAATAATTGAAAATCAGAAAGACACGCTATATCCCGAAGATTACGAAATTCCTTCATACATAACGGACAACCTGAAATTTCCGCTTTATGAGTGGCAGAAAACCGCGCTGGAAAATTTTCTTATAAACGAAAGAACGCGCTCAATCAAGACAAAAAAAGGAGCCGTGTTGCCGCCGAACCATCTTATGTTCAATATGGCGACAGGAAGCGGAAAAACGCTGATTATGGCGGCTCTGATTCTTTACTATTACAAGCAGGGCTTCCGCAATTTTATTTTCTTTGTGAACCAGAATGCGATTCTTGGAAAAACTCAGGCGAATTTTATAGACAAAAACCACAGCAAATATCTTTTTAAGGAAAATGTTGTGATTGACGGTGTGCCGCTGAATTTCAAGGAAGTCGAGATGTTCAGCAGTTCCTGCGATGCGCAGACTGTCCAGATAAAATTCACGACAATCCAGAAACTTCACAACGACATCTACAAGGAAAGTGAGAATTCCCTTCTGCTTTCGGATTTGCAAAAGCGCGACATTGTTTTGCTTGGCGATGAGGCTCATCACCTGAATGCGGCGACACTGAAAAAGAATTCTGCCGTTTCCGCTTCTTATGCAAGCGAGGAAAACGGAACTTTTTCCGACATCTCTTTTTTGGGCGAGTTGAAAGACAGTTCAAAAGATGAGGACGTTGAACGCTCCTGGGAAACGACAGTTTGTCATTACATTCTGAACAAGGGCGGAAAATCTGCTGGGCAGAATAAAAATGTGCTTCTGGAATTCACCGCGACGATTCCGGAGACCGAAGCCGCTCAGAAAAAATATGAAGACAAGATAATCACAAAATTCGCGCTCAAAGAATTTGTTGAAGCCGGATGCACAAAGCATATCCGTCTTGTTCGCTCAAATCTTGAGACAAAAGAGCGCATTTTGCAGGCGTTGCTTTTAAATTGGTACAGATATTCAATCGCGCTTAAATACGGAATTGCAAATTTTAAGCCAGTAATCTTGTTTCGCAGCAAGACGATTGATGAGTCAAAGTCCGACTATCAGAAATTCCTTGAACTGTGCAAAAATGTAACTGCTGACGATTTTGATTTTATAAAGAGAATTTCTTCGGCTCAAAAGATGAATCCATTCGAGCCGGGAACGGACGATATTTCTGATGCATACAACCTGGATGGAAAAATCTTTGAGCGCATAAACGGTTATATGAACAAAAATCAATTTTCCTATGGCACGGTGGCGCAGTTTATAAAGGAAAATTTCGGCGAGCGAAATGTAATCAT
>NZ_DBJD01000008.1:10996-11910 GCF_002297065.1 Treponema sp. UBA785
AACCTTTACGATATTGTGCGTCTGTATTCCGGGCGCGACACGGATTTTAAAAGCAAAAAAGCCGGAAGCAGCACAACAAGCGAAGTTCAGCTTATCGGGCGCGGCGTGCGGTATTTTCCTTTTGAATATGAAGGCAAGGAAAAGAGCCGCCGCAAGTTTGACAATGATTTGCAGAACGAGCTTAGAATTCTGGAGGAATTTTATTTCCATAGCGACGATGATGTTAAATATATAAGCGAGCTTTCGCAGGAACTTAAGCGCACTGGAATTATAAGCGAAACAAGGACGCAGAAAACTTTCCGCATAAAGGAAGACTCAAGAAAGGAGCTTGAAAAGCTTTATCTTTTTGTGAACGAGCGGAGGAAAAATCCAGAACGAAGATTGCGAACTTTGCCCGATGACTTCAAGAATATTCCGCCTTTTGAATACGACCTGACGACTTCACTGTATTCAAATATCCGAGCCGTAAATTTTCAAGGCGGTGACGAAGAGTTTTTGGCTGCGGACTCTCAGAATATTTTTACAGAAACTTTTACATTTGCAGATTTTATAGACGGTTACAGAAATATCTACACAAAGGCAATGCACGTTTTGAACACGAATCCCGCGTCATATTTCAGCTTTGAGAATCTCCGCAATAAATTCAATATCTGCAGCACGGAAGATTTTTTTAGCTTTATAAAGGACATAAAAATCACTTTGAAACGCGACGCGGAATTTTCCGACATTCCGAACAAAAAAATTTTGGAAATGTTTGAAGAATTCTTCTTGTATTGCCAGAAAAATCTTGAAAGCTACGACAATCCGTTTGTGGGAAGCGATTTTAAGCTCGTTCCGTTTTCAGAATGTTTTGCGGCGGAAAAAGAAAAACTTATAAATATTGACGGAAAAAATACTGAAACTTTGGAAAACAA
>NZ_DBJD01000013.1:0-376 GCF_002297065.1 Treponema sp. UBA785
TTGCCGCATACCGCCACTCTTCCACTGTGGGCAGGCGGTAGCCGTCGGCGTTTCTGTTACATTCAACATTATCTTCATTTATAGAATAGGCCGGCTCAAGCCCGGCTTTCTTGCTCAGTTTGTTGCAGAACTCAACAGCGTCATACCAGCTCACTTTTTCCACAGGCAAGCTGTCGCCTGTGAAGCGGCTCGGATTTTTCCCCATAACAGCCTTGTACACAGCCTGCGTTATCTCTGTCTTTGACATTACAAAATCTTGTCCTGGAATAATGGCAAAATCAATGCCGCTGCGTTTTTTACAGTCCGCTGCTAAATAATAACAAGCCATCCAAAAATCATCTCCAACCAGTCTTTCAGCCTGTCCCCTTTCTTTTCC
>NZ_DBJD01000013.1:488-2116 GCF_002297065.1 Treponema sp. UBA785
CGCAAATCCTGCACTGGCTTCATCTCGCGCACAAGCTCCTCGTTGAGCGTGCTTGTCTGCACAACTTTGCCGCTCACGGTGTTTATTGCGCGCAGCTTTGTAAAGTAGAATGTATAGGTGCTGGGCTTGTCCTTTGCGGCGGCTATGGCGTTGTAGTCAAGCTCAAAGTACAAAATAGGGTCTCCGCGCACCAGAAGAGACGTGTACATGTCGGTGTTGCTTATGTACTCTTCAAGCTGCGCGTCGCTCGCCGTTGCCATGTCAGGGGCTGCCTTTCCTGCTAGTGTCTCGTACTTTACAATGAACGTGTCCTGGAAGAGCAGGATTCCGTCCGAATACAGCGAGAGGTAGGCGTTCCAGCCGCACTTGTCGCCGTCGTAGGTTCCGTAGCCCACCTTAAGCTCGCCTCCCATGCTGCTCACAGTCTTTACTGCGGCAAGCGTCTTGTAGTCCGCGTCAATGCTCTGCAAAAGCGCGTTCTGCTGCGCCATTGTAGACTGCTTTACGCTCTCGCAGTCGGCAAGGAACTTTGCAAGAAGAGCATCGTTGTTTGAAAGCACCTTGTTCGCCCTGCGCTGCTTTGCGGCCTCGGTGGGTTTTCCGTCCTTCATCTCGACGCTCGCCCAGTTTGCCTCAAGAATTTTTAAGGCCTGCTCTGTCTCGTCATCTTTCATCTGCGTGTAAAGTTCCACGCTGCGCGCTTCCACACCCTGCCGTATCTCCACGAGCGCCTTCTTCTTGCTTTCAAGCATGCTTATAAGGCCGAGCACTCCCTGCTTTTCTGTCTTTAGCTTGCGCACCTCGGCTGCTTTTGCCGCGGCATCTTTTGCAAGCTTGTCGCGCTGTGTCTTTAGGGCAATGCTTCGTTCCGCCTCAAGTTTTGAGTCCGCGTCGGCACGTGCCTTTTGTGCCTTCAGTTCTTCCTGTCGTTTTTTTTCCGCATTTTGTTTTTCTTTAAGCAGGGCTTTTTCCGCCTCAATACGGTTCTTGTTCTGGATGGCGTTTATGTCGTTGCTTGTCATAAGCTTGGAAAGCTCAGCATCGTACTCGTTCATCATCTTCTGGAACTGAGCCTCATTCTGCTTTGCAAGGGCAAGCTGGTCGTCAACGCTAAAGTTTGAAGAGCCGCTCGCAAGAAGATTCTTGTTCAGGTCGCTTATCTGAATGCCAAGTTTTTCGCCAAGCGTAAGGGTTAGCTCGTCTATTGCGCCAGTTGAGCCGTAAAGGTATTCGGCCTTTGAATATTCCTTGCTTGTTGCGCTTGCCATCTGCTCGCCAGTTGTAAGGTCGGTAAAATCCACGCTGATTACATATCCGTTGCCTGTCTTGCGAATTTTTGTAAAGAGCGCGTATTTTGCGGTTGTAATTTTTCCAAGCTCGATTGCGGTGGACTCATCGCGGGCATTGCTTTCGCTTTCCGCCTGGAGTTTTTTTAATGCCGCCTCGGACTTTGAGTCAACCACAGTTTTCATTCCAAGAAATTCCTGCAGGTTGCTCTTTAATTTGTCCTGAATCTGTCCCGGAAGCCACGCCGCCACTGAACCGGCAAGGTTTACAACTTCCTGATTCACAACCTGAACGGAGTTTTTTTGAAATTTATTTTCTTTTTTAGCATTATTTTCTATTTT
>NZ_DBJD01000013.1:2187-4688 GCF_002297065.1 Treponema sp. UBA785
TTTAGCATTTTGTTCTATTTTATTATTGTTTATAGAAACACTTTCTGTCGTTTCGCAAGAATTAAGAGATAGTATAAAAACAATCACTAATAAAAATACTATTTTTTTCATTTAGAATTTTCCTTGATACTTTCATTTTCTAAAAATTTACAGATAAAATATTCAACAGTGTTATCTTTTGGCTTATAAATTATACTCAAAGTTAGCTTTTCTTCTTGTAAGATATTTTTAAAGACTCTCTCTAATCTTTTGCATAACTAAAGGTTAAAGAGAGCCAAACAGGTTTTATTCTTTACATTAGATAGTCCGCCAGTCTCGCAGCTTCTTCTGTTGATGCCTTCGTCTGCGCTTCCTGTGCGTCCATTTCTTTTGCCTTTAACGCTGTCTTTGCTGTCTCGGCGTTGCTTGCCGCAGCATCGGCGTTTGCTTTTGCGCGCTCCGCCTCAAGACGCGCCATCTGCGCCTTGTAAAGAGCCTCCTCTTCTGCCTGTTTTGCGGCGTCCTTCTTGTCCGCGTCTGCCTTCATCTCGCTGAAGAGAGCGCCCACTTTCTTCTGTGTATCGGTAGTCAAGTCTGCGCCGCCCATAACGTCCATAAGATACTTCTTGCAGAGGTTGTCCCAAGTGCCTTTGTCCATTGAATAAACTGTGTAGTAGATGTACTGCTCGCTCTGATCTTTTGTTCCAGCCCTTGTTGTGCGCACTTTCTGGAAGAATCCTGTCTCCTCGCGGAGTCCTGTCATGTCCGCCTTTGTCTCGCTTGCAGCAACATAAACCGCCTCAAGCTGCCCCACGTCGTTCAGACCCTGGCCAACGCGTCCGATTACCTTCTGGCTAAGCTCCGCCGCCTGAGTGTAGGCAAATCCCGCGCGGCTCAAAGCCTGGGCTGCCGCCTCTGTTTTTCCTGTCGCCATGCTCACCTTTACAACGCGGTTTGCATCTGTTCCCCACTGCTGTTTGAACGTGTCTGAGTTTCCGCGCCTCATGTTCTTGAGCCACTGCGGAGCCTGCGCTTCGCCTAAAGTCCTGTCCGTCCAGTCAACAACCACAACCTTGTCAACATCGTCGTCAACATCGTTGTCAACATTAACATTGAGCGACGAATCCAGTGCAACCTTGGTGCTCCCGCAGCCCGACATTCCAAGAGCGAGCGCGGCCGCCACGCATACAAAAATCACCTTTTTCATTTTTTTCCTCCAGATGAAAAATTCTATAACTCAAGAAAGCCGCTCAAATCTTTTTTTACAGCTTCCTCAGTTTCCTTTGAAAGTTTTGGAAACGCCTTTTTCTGGGCGTTTTCAAGCGAATATGCGACAGACTTTTCCGCCGCCTGGACCTCGCACGAATAAACCGTTTTTTCCTCTTTGTTCTGGATTTTCAGCTCCAGTCCGGGTTTTATAGATACAGGCTCGCTTCCCGACACATTCAGCTCTACGAGGACTTCCGCAATGTAGTTTGCCTGCTCAATATTTTTGGAGACTTTAAGCCCGCAGTCTGTAAATACGGAGGAGACTGCGCTTTCCGCAAGGCGGCTATAGTCGTTTTGCGTCTGAATATATATAGAACAGTTCTGCCTGCTTTCCTCAAAAATCACCGGAACATGAGAGATTTTGTCGCGCTCGTCCTGATAAGCCGCCTCTTCCTTTGGATTTATGATTCTGCCGTACTCAAGTTTTTCCAGAAGTTCCGTTGCGCTCTGCCACACCTTGCCGCACATTCCGGCTTTGGAAAAATAGTCCGGCTCATTTTCAAGATTTTTGTAGAGACCGTTAAAGCTGTTTTTTTTGATTTCAATCTGAGGCTTGTACTGCTGCCATGCGTCATTGCGGTTCATGTAGACCACGCAGTACCACTTTTTTTCCGCCTTGTAGTAGAAAGGCTCGGTGTACTCAAGAGCAAAAAGCTCCACCTCGGACTGAACATTCACGTCGTCCACAACAAGAGTTTTCTCCTCCGCAGAATTTGCCGCTGTAACGGAAGTCATTGTCGTTGAAAGATTCGCGTTCACGCTTGTCTTGAAGTAGCGCGAGAGCGCGGCGGTTGCATCAGTCCTTGCTTTTTCGGCTGTATCGCCGCTTCCGCGCTGGGCAAGATATTCAGAATTCGGATATACAGTCCTGTAGTTCTGAACCCATTGCGGCATCGCCGCTTTTTTTGCAAAAAGCGGCAAAAGACAGCAAAATACCGCCGTCAAAATGAGGAAAGATTTTTTCATGTGATTTTCTCCAGAGACAAAAAAGGCGGATTCCGCACGCACAGGCACGCAAATTCCGCCTTTATAAGGATTTTTATAGATGGGGTATGAGAATTTACATTTGGAAGAGAGTACGCCTGCAGCAATCGAGCAATCGAGCAATCGAGCAATCGAGGCTAGCAAACTGATAAATTCTCGTCAAGTACATAGCACTATTTTATTGCAAGAATATCTCGATGTCAATTTTTATAGCAATGTGTCTGTATGCCCTTTGCAACGTGTTTTTTCTGCGTTAGCGCTGGGAATGG
>NZ_DBJD01000013.1:4779-15527 GCF_002297065.1 Treponema sp. UBA785
AGCGAACCATGGACATAGCGACCCGAACGCAGTGAGGGGAACGCCCGGAATAACAAACGAACTCTTTTATTGTGCCAAGGCTTTTTTTACGGCCTGCAAATCTTTTTTTAAGAGCGGGCTTTCGGGATTTTGAGCAAGCTCTTTTTCTAGAATCGATTTTGCCTCGTCAAATTTTCCTGTATTAAAAAGCGGTACAACCTGATTGTGAACGGATATTTCGTGTTTTTTTAGAATCTGTCCGTCTATCATTTTTTTTACGCGGTTTTGCATTGCCTCGTCTGCAAGGGAGCTGCGGTTTTTAAAAAGTTCAAGCGCGTCACTTTCTCGGTTTTCGTTAAGAAGATTGACTGCGGCGTTGTAAAGCGAATTTCCGTAAGTTTTTTGAAGGGCCGCGCTGTTTCCAAAATTTTGAATTACTTTTTCGAGAAATTCGAGGGCTTTTTCCGGCTGCGAGGCGCGATTTTGGGTTATTGCGTAGTTGCAGGCCAGCGTATCAAGGTCGTTTTTTGCTGTTTTTGTTTCCGGATCTGAAAAAAGCTTTAGAAACTCAAGGCGGCTTATTTCTAGAGGAATTGCCGTTTCGTAGTCGCCGGAATCGTTTAGGCTGCTTGCAATATTTTTTCCGGTCAAGGTTGCGGCTGCACGGCTGCTTATCTGCCTGTTTCCGGCGTAGTATTTTTTTGGAATTACGGCGTATTTGCGGTTGTTTTCGGATTGAGCGACAAGTTTTTTTTCGCCGGGATTAAAGCCATAAGGATTTGTCGTTTCGACGTCGATTTTTTTTGTGCCGGTAAAAACAGAACAATAGGCGTGGATATTTGTGTCCTGAACGCAGGCTTCGATTTCTAGACTCCGGGCCAACGCAAGATACAAAATGCTTGCAGTGACGCAGTTGTACGAACCTGTCAAAAGTGTCGTGTTAAGTCGAGTTGCGTCCTCTTCGTACCGGTAAAGGGCAACATCATACAAAAATAAAAGCAGTTTTTCCGCCGCGTCAATTTTTTCAAGACCGCAAAACTGTTTTTTTACGGCCTTTTCGAGCGAATCGTATTTTTTTAAGCAGGACAAGCCTTCTTCGCTTTCCACTGGACAAAACGAATATTCCAACGCTGTCTGGATTATCTGTCTTGATGTAAGATTTTGACCAAGAATGTTTTGTTTTTCGTCAGTGTGTTCAATTTTTTGAATTGAATTTTGCTCCAGCCCCCACAAAATTGACGGCTCAAGAGAAGGAAAAGCAAAAATAAGCTGAACTGCAAAAAATGCAAAAATTATTGCCAGGATTTTTTTCATATACGCTATTTTTTTAACAGATATTTTTCGATTTTGAGGGTGATTTTTTGACCTGAAGGCAAATCTTCATCTTCGGTCGGTAAATCTGCGGTCAAAATCTGGGAAGTTTCGTTGTCAAGGCGAATGCGGTAACGCGTTGTCTGTCCTAAAAATGCTGTCGAAACAATAGTTCCGCTGACTGTAAGACAATTTTTTGTTTCTTTTTTGCCTGCATTTATCTTAAAAAACCATTCTGGGCGGACTATCAATTTTTTTGCTTCTTTTAGGGACGGATTATCAATTTCAAATTCATTTAAGTCTGTCAGTTTTATAAAATTTGCCCTGCCGACTGCATCTGCGACAAAATCGTTTGCCGGTTCAAAATAGATTTGTCTTGGAGTTCCAACCTGCTGCAATTTTCCGGCTTTTAAAACCGCAATCGTGTCAGAAAGAGAGAGTGCTTCTTCCTGGTCGTGAGTAACATAGAGAGTTGTAATTCCAATCTGGCTTTGAACATCTTTTAGTTCTTCTCGAACCTGAGTACGCAGCTTTGCATCAAGAGAAGAAAGAGGCTCGTCCATTAAAAGAATTTTCGGCTCAAGAACAAGAGCGCGCCCCAAGGCTACGCGCTGCTGCTGTCCGCCAGAAAGCTCATGAGGAAATCTTTCCAGAAGATTGGCGATTCCGAGGATGCGCGCGGTTTTATGTATTTTTGCAAAATTTTCTTCTTTGCTGTTTTTATTTTTTATTTCAAGTCCATAGAGAAGATTTTTCTGAACCGTCATATGCGGAAAAAGAGCATAATCCTGAAAAACCATTCCAATCTGTCTTTTTTCCGGCGGAACAAAGGTGCAGTCCGCGCCATCAATCAAAATTGAACCAGAGTCTGGAGTTAAAAAACCGGAAACTATTTTTAGGAGGGTGGTTTTTCCGCAACCGCTTGGTCCCAAAAGTGTTGTAAAACTGCCGCTTTTTACTTCAAGAAAAAAATCGTTGATAGTCCGAGTATTTCCAAAACTAAAAGAAACATTCTTAAAAGTAAGGCTTGCACTGCTACTGTTCATAAATTTTTGCCTCAAACCGCCGGCTTAAAATTTTTCCGGCTCCAAGTATTATAAAAGTAATGACAGTTAAAACAAGTGCCAGAGCCGCAGATTTGCCCCAGTCGCCCTGCTCTGCCAAATTCAAAATTTTTATCGAGGCAAGTCCTGTGTTAAAACTTACCAGAAAAATAACCGAACTTATAGTTCCAACGCCACGAGCAAAATCGTAAACGGCAGAACTAAATAGACCGCCAATACTCAACGGCAAAATAATATCCTTTAAAACCTTCAGCCGTCCTGCACCCAAAGAACGGGCCGCTTCATCAAGGGAAATTTTCAGTCGGCTAAAAGTTGAAGAGCAGATTCTGTAGCTAAACGGCAGATAACTTACAGTCATTGCAATTATGATTAAAAACGAACTCAATTCAAAATGAAAAATTCTTTCGATATACGAAGAAACATAGGCAAGAGAAAGTCCAAAAAGTGTTCCTGGAATTGCAGAAGGAATCTGGCAAACCGCATCAAGCCCCGAAACAAGCGGAAGTTTTGTTCTGTGTGTAAGATAAACGGTTAGAGCCGCAATAAAAGTTGACAAAAGCGCCGCCACAAAGGCAAAACAAAGGGAATTAAACAGACTCTGGCTGAACGAAAAAATTGCCTTAAAATGGGCAAAGGTAAAGCTCGTATTTATTCCCCAAAGTTTTTGAAAAGCGCCCATTATAATAGAAAGAAGCTGCGCAATAATCAGTACTGCAAAAAAAGAACAAAAAACCGTAAGCAAAATATTCATTCCAAAACTGACATTTTTGTTTTTTTTGAACGGAATATTTTTTTCTGATTTTGGACTTGGCTTTCCTCCGCCGATTTTTCCGCCAATTGTCGCAAATTTTAAGGCATTTTTTTTATAAAAACGGTTTTGCAGCACAAAAAGCAAAATTGATGGAATCAAAAGAACAAGCCCCATTGCGGCGCTTGTTCCAATATTAAGCCAGCCTGTAAGCTGAGTGTAGATTTCAACAGCAAGAACATTAAATCTTCCGCCAACAATCAGGGGATTTCCAAAATCGCTCAAAACGCTTACTGCAATAAAGAGCGTAGCCGAAACAATTCCAGCAAAACTCAACGGCAAAGTGACCGATTTAAAAATTTTCCAGTTGCCTGCTCCCATGCTTTTTGCAGCCTGTTCAATAGAAGGATTTATTCCGTTTAAAGTCTGGCAGCAAATTAAATATGCAATCGGAAAAAAGCACAAAACCTGGCTTAAGAGAAGTCCCCAAAAACCGTAAAGGCTTACATCAAGACCGAGCAATGTTTTTGTAAAAAATCCCTGCCGTCCAAACAAAAGAATAAAAGAAAGGCCTCCGACAAAAGGAGGCGTTACCATGTGGACAACAGGAACGACCGCAAATAATTTTTTAAAAGGAAGATTGCCGCGGACAACGGCATAAGCGTAAATGTAACCGACAAAAACAGAAACAAAGGTCGAGCAGACACATTCAATAGCGGTATTTCTGATTGCCGTAAAAAATCTTTTTTGAGTAAAAATCTGCGCAAAGTCGGACGGGCGCACAGAAAAAAGAGCGTATAAAACAGGAATAATTACTGTTATCGCAAAAAAAAGCCACAATGCAGCGCAGGCAAAAAAACTTTTTTCCTGACCGTAAATTTTTCCTGTTTTATTCAATTTAGTTCCTTGAAAAATGGACTATTCCAATTCTAGTTTAAGATTTTTGACCACTTAGACAAAACTTCTGTTTTTTGACCAGCAGCCTTTGCTCTATCATAATTGATTAAATCAACATCTTCAATTCTTGTTGCTCCTTCAATTATGCCAGCTTCTGAATTTACAGGAACGGTAAAGTCGATTGAAGTCATAAGTTCCTGAGCGTCTTTATCGAGAATAAAATCAACAAACTTTTTGGCATTTTCAGGATTTTTTGCATTCTTCAACACTGCAATACAGTCAACGTCTCCGGCAGTTTTTGGAGGCGAAACTGCCACAATATCAAATCCCTGCGCCTTGTATTTTACGAGCGCATGAAGGTAAGCAACCCCAAGAGCATATTCGCCTGTTCCAATGAGTTTTGGAGGCGCGCTTCCGCTGTCCGGGAACTGGCCAACAAGCTGGCTCAATTTTTCAAGATAATTCCAGCCGTTTTCCCAGCCAAGACGCTGCAACTGATTCTGAAGGAAAAGATACGCGGTCGAAGAGCTCGCTGGGTTTGTCATAACAAGCTCGCCCTTAAAAAGTGGATTTGCAAGCTCATCCCAAGTCTTAGGATATTCAACGCCAGGGAATTTTTCTGCAAAACGTTTTGCGTTAATTCCGATTCCAAGAGAAAGAACACAAAATCCAGTCCAGGTTCCGTCGGAAGATTTTGCATAAGACGGCAATTTGCCGGCAATTTTTGGAACATAAACGTCCAGAGCGCCGGCTTTTGCAGCCTGAATATGGTAAGCAGAGCCGCCGCCCAAAAGAACATCGGCTTTAGGGTCGTCTTTTTCGGCAATAACGCGGTTTACAAGTTCGCCGGTTGTCGCACGCAAATAATTTACTTTAATTCCAGTTTTTTTTGTAAAAAGATTACAAAGAGCCGCAGTTTCTTCATCGTGAATAATCGAATAAACATTCAATTCTCCGCCTTTTTTTCCACAAGCAGAAAACAATACACAAGAAGCAAAAACAAGCGCAAGTGTTCCAAAAACTTTTTTCATAAGTCCTCCAATTCCTTTATAACCTAGTAATATAGTATGTTATAAAAGATTATTCAATATGGATATAAATAATAAGTATAAAAACTGAATGCTAATTTTTGATAAAACAAACACAAGACGGGCAAATAGAAAAAAAATTGAATTTTAATTATAATTTCGTTCATGCCGCAAATTAAAGAAAAATCCTCACGAAACAAGACCATAAATTTTACAGAAAAAGAAGGCTCAGAATACTTAAAAAAATGCCTTTTTGCAGATTCATCATTTTTTCCTTCAAAAGAAGAACTTTCCGACTGCATAATCTGCGGAGACACATTTGAACTGCTTCCAAAACTTCCAGAAGAAACATTTTCTCTCATTATTGCAGACCCGCCGTACAACCTTTCAAAACAGTACAATTCTTCAAAATTTGCGGCAAAAAACCATGCAGAATACAAGTCTTACACAAAAAAATGGCTTGAACTTACGCTGCCGCTTCTCACAAAAAACGGATCAATGTACATCTGCGTAGACTGGCAAAGCTCAATAATCGTTGGCGAAGTTTTAAACGAATACGAAGAAAAAGGAAAAATATTTCTGCGCAACAGAATCACCTGGGAAAGAGAAAAAGGCCGCGGAGCAAAAGCAAACTGGAAAAACTGCCACGAAGACATTTGGTTTTTTACAAAATCCGAAGACTATATTTTTAACACAGACGCAGTAAAAATGCGCAGAAAAGTAATCGCTCCGTACAAAACCAACGGAAAACCAAAAGACTGGACAGAATCTTCCGAAGGAAATTACCGCGACACCTGCCCTTCAAATTTTTGGAACGACATAACAATTCCATTCTGGTCGATGAGCGAAAACACAGCGCATCCAACTCAAAAACCAGAAAAACTCCTTGCAAAGCTAATCTTAGCGTCAAGCAATCAGGGAGATTTAATTTTCGACCCTTTTGCAGGTTCTGGAAGCACAGCCGTAACAGCAAAAAAACTCGGCCGCCACTGGTGCGCAATCGAAAAAGAACAGCGTTACTGCGCCTGGAGCGAATACCGCCTTCAAATGGCAGAAAAAGACTCTTCGATTCAAGGCTATTCCGATGGAATTTTTCATATGCGAAACGAATAGTTTTTTCTGCAAAAAAAAATCTCAGCTTACCACGAAATTACGCAGCTGACAGGAAAATGGTCAGAATATCCAGTTCCGTACTTTAAAATATATTTTGAAGGCAAACCGTTAGCATTCGACCAGTTTCCTTTACATTCAACCTTAAAGTCAGAAACATTCGCTCCGCTTCCGGCAAAAAAATGGTCGATTCGCTCCCAATTTCCGTTGTAAAAGTAACTGCCCGGCTCAAAAAGATTCCCGTCAGAATCGTACCAGGGAGAATAAACAAAAGCAGGATTTTTACCGCGAAGCTCAACGTTAAGCTGAAGTTTTCGTCCGTTTATCTTTCTAAATTCCAAAATATCGCGGTTAAAGTCGCCGCAGGCAACAACAGGAATATTTTGGCCTTCATATTCCGCAAAACTTTGGGCAAGAACCGATTCCTGAAAATTTCGCCAAACCTCGCTTTTTTCCGCCCCGCCGCTCTTGCTTTTCCAGTGATTAACAAAAAGCAAAAGAGGCCGCTCATTTACATTTACAAAAACTTTTAAAAGAGGACGCATAGAAGGCTGTTTTTCTGATTCGGAACGGACATCCAGAGAATGAACCGTTTTTCCAAAAAGCGGAAAACGGCTCAAAACTCCCAGCCCAATCGCCGAACCTTCATCTTTGTAAAAACACCCATAACTGTAATTTTTTGAAAAGCTGAAATTTGAACAAAGCCTGTTAAAAATGTCATAAAGCTGGTCTTCGTTTTCAAGCTCCTGCATAACAAAAATATCCGGCTCACAGGCTTTTACAACTTCCGAAAGCCGCTCAAGTCTGACACCGTATTTTTCTTCGCACCAGCCGGCAGAACTAGAAGCAAACTCCGAATATTCAGTTCCGCTAAAGTTTCCGTCAAAAAAAGTCTGCAAATTCCAATTCAAAATTTTGACAGAATTCAATTTTTCAGACTGATTTTTTTCTGCAAGCAAACAAGACTGATTGCAAGAACAAAACAAAAATCCTGCCGACAAAAATACAATCCCAAAACAAAAAACAGATTTCTTATTTTTCATAAATCGCCTCTTAACCAAAAAAAACTCTTCTATAATAATAAAGTGTCTTTAAAGTTAAACTTTTGACAATTTTTTGAAAAAAAAATCTTTTATGGCAAAATCAGCAAAAACCTAAGAATTCTGCTTCATAAAATTTGCCCAGATTTTGTCAGCCTTTGCAATATGATTCAAAACCCAGCTTGCAATATATTTGTAAAAGCCAAGAACACCGCCCTTGCTGTCAGCAGAAAGTTTTTGAATCTGAAAACCAACTTCCTTTATAAAAAATTCATGGGCGGCCTTGTGCGTGCTAAGTCCGACATACCCGATTTTTTTCTGAAGCTCTTCTTCGTTAGAAAAATGATACTCCGTATAATCCGTCAATTCTTTCAATATAGAAGGCATTTTTTCCTTTAATGCGGTCTCATTTCCAGTAACAACATCATAAAGCTCGTTTGCAATCGCAATAAGTTTTTTGTGCTGTCTGTCAATTTCAGGAACACCAAGAAGATATTCATCGCTCCATTCAATTTTTTTAATTTCTTCCATATAAAAGCCTCATTTTTTTTGTAAAAATACTTATCTGCAAAAAAAATACAATAAAAATATCCGTTCGTCAAATTTTTAAAGCATTTTTGGACGTGCCGGCAACAAGTTGCCGTCGGGCTTTCCAGAGTTCCGGCTTTCGCCTGCATTGCTCCTCTTCGTTCCGCAACGGCTCCGCCGCTCTTCCAATCCCTCACGCAAAATTATCTTCCGCCTGGTCCCGGATTCGGATGCGTTCCTTCCGTTGCACCACCGGTTGTTCCGCTTGTCTTTGTGTAAACATAGCTTGAGGTTGTTGTCGCAATGTTGCTTGCGGTTGTTGTGCCGCCTGAAACGTCCGGCAATTCAACGTAAAGATTGCTGAACGTGCTTCCGCCGCTTGCCGTAACTCCGCTAACGGCTTTGTATGTTGTGCCGGTTTTTATTTCCGGAGAAGAAAGAATCATTATATACTGCGAGTTTGCGCTTGTTCCGAATGCAGACGGAATTGCAAACGCAAAAACAGCGTTTCCGCTTGAATCTTCAACGGCAAAAGTTGTTCCGCCCGCGCCAAAATAATCTCCCGAAAGAACAACCGTGCTTTGCGTGCACTCGCTTGAAGTCGGCTTTGAATAGTTGCTCGTTCCAACTCCAACCAAAAGTCCGCCTGTAATTGCGAAAGTGTTTTCGTCGCAGTCAAACGCACATTCAGGAGTTTTTGCCGTCAAAGCGACAATCACACCGCCGTTTATAGTAAGCGTTCCGTTTGAGTCAATCGCGTCGTTTGAAGAAGAATACGCGTAGATGTTTCCGCCGCTGATTACGACTTGCCCTGCGTAGCCTGAATCGTCGCGGCTTGCGTTTATGCAGTCGTCCGTGCAGTTCAAGTTTATGATTCCGCCTGAGATAAAGACCGCCTGCTTTCCCTCGATTCCTTCCGGGCTGAGTTTTGTCGTCTCGATTACCGTAACGCCGTCCGCGTCTGTGAATGTGTAAGCAGAGCTTGACTCGTCCGCCGGAGTTCCAGTTGTCGTTATGCTGATTTCTCCGCCGTTAATCAGAACGTAAGGATACGGGTCGTCGCTTGTGTCTTCAGTTTCCACGTCGTCCTCATAATCCCATTTTGCAGAAATTCCTTTTCCAACGGTTGAAGAAGTGATTTTTCCGCCGTTTATGACGATAAATCCTTCGCCCGGATTGTCCTCGTCTTCCGCTCCCTCAACGATGATTCCGCGGCTCTGGTTGTTCGTGTTCGCGCCGGTTCCGCTGATTGTGATTTCGCCTGAGTCCATAACAAATCCGTTCACGCTCTGGATTGCGTTCCGTCCGCTTGTGTTCACGTTCAAAGTTCCGCCGAAAATTCTGATGTAGTCCTTTGAATAAATTCCGTGCTTGTAGCCCTCGTTCAAGGTGAGCGAGCCGCTTCCCGAAATCAAGAGCGCACCTTTTGTGTAGATTGAGCCTTTTGTCTTGTCGCCCTTTGCCCAGCTTGCAGTAAGTTCCGCATCGTCAGCCTTTGTTCCAGAAAAACCGCTTGAATAATAATCTGTTCCTTCTGCCTCGCTGTAGCCTGTTCCGTATTTTCTGCCGTCTGTGAGCGAGTTCGTTCCTTCCAAAACAAGATAAACCGTCGATTTTGCGTCAACGTTTATGCAGGGATAGTTTCCGCTCGAAGAAATTACCGCGTCGTGAAGATAGAGCGCGACCGTTCCTTTTTTATATGAAGAAATGTTCAGCGCGCCTTTTTCCGCAGTTCCTGTTATGTCGAATTTCAAGTTTGATTTGTAAGATGACGAGTCGATGTAAAGAACTCCGTCAGAAATTTTCGCAGTTATTTCACTTGAATCCAAAGTTACAGTTGCAGATTCTCCGCCGTCGGTCAAAGAACTCCAAGTTGAATTGTCCGCCGAAACTTGAAGTTTGCTCAAATCAACATACAAAGTTCCGCCAAAAGCAACGCTTTCGTAAGCCGCCGCGCCTGTGATTATGTTTCGTGAAGAAGAGTTCGGAGAATAAGAATTCGGTCAGAAAGATATGTCGATTTTGTCCGAAGAATTGAAAGAAGTGATTTCAGAAGTTACAGTTGTAGCTGTCTCAACCGAGCCGGAAGACGAGCCGCCGCTTCCCGACGGAATTCCGCTTCCGCCTGAATCAGAATTAGAGCCGTCATCAGAAAAACTACAGCCCGTAAAAAACAAACAACCAAATAAAAGTGTACCAAAAACCAGATAAAAAACCACCTTATTTTTCTTCATATATCCTCCAAATATGGAAAAGTAAATATATTAAAAAAATAAAATAACAAGTTTTTAGTTACAAAAAATATGTAATCAAATCTAGAAGAACTGGTTGCTGGCATTTAAAAGTCAATAGCTTATCTATTTATCAAGGCAAGTCCAGCAAGAACTACAAAAACTCCCGCAATCTTATTCCAACTAAGATGCTCCTTATAGAAGAGCCATCCAACAAAAATAAGAGCCACGGCAAGAAAAGCGCTTTGAACGACCGAAGCTGTACTGACAGGCCATCCAGCTTTATAAATATAAATCCAGCCGACTTCAAGCCCCACAAGAACAATTCCGAACACAAACGGCACCCAATTCAATCTGCCATACTCCTGAAATAAATTTCCATTTCGGTTCAGAACAAAATACATCACGGCCGAAAACACTGCGCCGACAGAATATGTTATAGTGAGCGATGCCAGCGGATTTATTCCGTTTGGAACTGACTTTGCGCATATCTGATACATGACATTTGACAAAACAACCAGTACAACTGGCAAAACATAGCTTAACACTTTACTCTCCTTAATAAAACTCCGCGTTAGCGGCAAGCTACGGATGGCGAGAATCACAGTTTGTGAAAGCAACGCTTGAGCAAACTGTAATGATAAAAATTACACGGATGTAATTTTTATCATGCCTCCTTAGAGCATTTGCTTTTTTTGTACCATTCAAGAACTTCTGCAAGATTTTCTTCCCGCACTCTTTCGCCGTCATTCATCATAATTTCAAGCATTTCGCTTTCCCGCTGAGTGCGGTCTGTCTTTGCCTCAAGCTGC
>NZ_DBJD01000067.1:0-4146 GCF_002297065.1 Treponema sp. UBA785
AAATCAAGCCGAAAAATATGCTAGACACTATGCCGTAAAACTGTAAAGCGCAACGCCTGTATTATAGAAAAGACACTGAATAAAAAACTGTCAATAGGCGCGGCCAAGCTTCAGCAAGACAGCAATATCCTATTTCTTTCTTCTGAGCGCCCTGATTTTTCCAAGGGGATAGAGCCTTGCATTGCAAACAGCGCTTTGCGTGTTTTTCTCAAGCGCGCACTCAAAAAATCCGAGAGCGCACAGAATCAGAAGAAGATTGTTGAACGCCGGAACAGAAACAAAATTATGCAGAAAATCTCCGCCTGAAAGCTCAAGTCGTTTTCCAAAACAGGCGGAAGTTTTTGACTTGCAAGAATTTGCAGTATTTTCTGATTCAATCTGGACAAAATAGCCAGCTCCTTCTGCTGGAATATAGAACTTTGGAATTTTACTGGCTATCTCGTCATAAAAAGAATTCTCGATTTTCTCAAAGCTCACAGGATTTTCAAAAAGCGGACTTTCAAGAAAGCCGCATACAGATTCAATTTGACTGATTTTCTCCTGCGTTGTCTTAGGCGAAAGCCAGTAGCGCGCGCTTAGGTTTAGATGCGGAACAAGAAAAGCCGCGTCAAAGCTGTTAGGAGCGTTTGCAATAACTTCAACAGCATCGCGGATTGTCGCAGCAGATTTCAGTTTTTCTTCTATTGTGTTATCCATTTTTTGAAGGGCGGGAGTGGATTTTATAATCTCACCAGCAGAAACTGGAGAAAAATTGTCTTCAGCGCAGACAGAAAGCTCGGCAAGATTTTTGTATTTGTCAAGAACGGAAAGGTGGGCGGCAATGTAGCGGCGAAAAACAGCCGGGCAAAAGACAAAGCCGTTTTTATAAATTGCGATATTCTCAAGAACATACTTCTGCTTCTTTTGAATGTCGTTCAGAATTTCAGACTTTTTGAGGCTCTTGTAGCTCGAATCGCTGATGTCTTCGTCAAGAATCCCGGATATTCTATAGGCGCGGCTGACAGAAATGACAGGATATTTCACAAGCAGAACCAGCAGATTTTTGCTGCTTTGCGGAAGTCTCTCAAACCACATAAGAAACGCCTCCTGCATTGACAAAAGCCTGCTTGCGTATTTGTAGACTTCATCTTTTGGAAGCACAAGGTGGTCATTTTCCCTCGAAGTGTTAAAGACAAAACGCCTGAGACGGCGCTCGTTGAACCAAAGCGTGCGGCTTTTATAAAGGTCAAGAATTTCATTTGAGCAAATCGAGCTGTGCAGTAGAGATGAAAGACTGCTGTTTGAATATACCGGCATAGGAATATTATAGCATAGAAAACAGTAGTGCACAGTTAGATTATCGGGTCAAGCCCGATAATGACAGAAAGTCAAACTCAATAATGACAGAAAAATCAAACACGAAAATGACAGTCCGCTTTATGTTGTTCTCTTGCTTGTCAAGTAGACAGAATAGGCATTACAAAAAGATATAAGATTTTTATCGAATTTTTTAGATTTACAAAGTTTGCTTTTATGATATATTATTGCGAACTGATTATTTTAATTGAGCAAAAAAATGAAAAGCATTGAAATGGATATGACCCAAGGTTCGCTTTTTAAAAAGATTTTTATCTTTAGCGTGCCTCTTGTAATTACAAATGTTCTCCAGATTTTATTTAATATGACGGATACGGCGGTTGTAGGACGTTTTGCCGGTTATCTGCCTCTGGGCTCTGTTGGTTCTACCGGACAAATGGTCTTTTTTTGTTCAGGAATTTTAACCGGACTTGGCGGCGGCGTAAACGTTCTGGCGGCAATCTGCGTCGGTCAAAAAAATTATAAAGATTTTGAAGTTACAGTAAGAGCGTCGGCCGTCGCATGTTTTTGCATTGGAATTTTGCTTTTGGTTGCCGGTGTATTTTCTGCCACAGGAATTCTCAATCTCTTAAACACCAAACCTGAACTCTTGCACGATGCGGCCGTTTATTTTAAGATTTATATGCTCTGTATGCCGGCAATGGCAATGTACAATTTTGGAAATGCCATTTTAAGCGCCCAGGGCGACACCCGCTCTCCCCTTCTCTATCTGATTGCCGCAGGAATTGTCAATGTTTTTCTCGATCTGCTGCTCGTAATTGTTTTTAAGCTTTCAGTCGTTGGAGTCGGCGTTGCAACCGTAATTGCGCAATACATTTCGTGTATTCTTACTTTACGGAAAATCTACAAAGTCCTGTCAAAAAATAATTTTGATTTTAAGTACAGACAGATTTCTAGTTACAAAATTTTACAGATAATCAAAATCGGTGTGCCAGCCGGCCTTCAAAACGCGATATTTGCAATTGCAAATCTTTTTATTGTTGCGGCTGTAAACTCTTTTGACGCCGCCATGGTTGCGGGAAACGCCGCTACAATGAATGGCGACAACCTCGTTTTTAACATTATGTCTGCATTTTATACTGCCGGCGCAACTTTTATCGGACAAAACCTCGGAGCGCACAAAAAAAAGCGAATCCTTAGTTCATATTTTATAAGCATGGGCTACGCAGCCATTGCAGGCTTTGTGCTTGGAGGTATTCTCTTTGTCTTTGGACAGGAATTTTTGTCGCTCTTTACAAAAGACCAGGCCGTTGTCGGCTACGCAATGCAAAAATTCAAAATTATGACTTTTAGCTTTGGAATTTCTGCCTTTATGGACGGAACAATTGCCGCAAGCCGTGGGCTTCGCAAAACTTTAGTGCCCTCAATAATGGTTTTTATCGGTTCTTGCGTTTTGCGCGTAATCTGGGTTTTCACGATTTTTGCACATTATAGAACAGTCGAAAGCCTCTTTTTGCTTTATCCGTTCAGCTGGGCGGCTACTGCGGTTTTTGAAATCGTTTACTTTGCAATCATTTACAAAAAAGAAACAGCCGACATGTAGACAGACAAAAAATTTGTTTTTGCAATGCTTTGACAGGAGTTTGAATTGAAAAAAGACGATTTGCTTTTGATAGTCGATATGCAGAATGTTTATGCCCGCGGCGGAAAATGGGAATGTCTTGACACAGAAGGAGCGGCTCAAAACCTTCAAAAAATAATTGACCGCGGACTAAAAAACGTAATTTTTACACGGTTTATAGCAAACGAAACTTCTCCAAAAGGCGTCTGGGCAGAATACAATAAAAAGTACAGCGATGTAAATTCCGACTTTTTTGCAAACCAAATGTTAAAAGAATTTGAGCCTTCCTTAAAAAAATTTCCTCTTTATACAAAAAGTGTCTATTCTTCGCTTGCAATCCCGGAAGTTTTAGAAGCCTGCAAAAAAGCAGGGCGCGTCATTATCGGCGGAGTTGTTGCCGAATGTTGCGTTTTATCCACTGTTTTTGCTTTAATTGACGAAGGAATTTACACAGTTTATTTGACAGACGGAGCAAGCGGACTAGACAAGCCAAAAGAAGACGCCGTCAAGCTGACATTATCCGGACTTTCTCCCTTGCACCTAAAAATGATGTCAACTCAGGAATATCTCAAGGAAAAGTAACAAAACAAAAAAATGGGCAGCCCGGCAACAAGTTGCCGTCGGGCTTTGCGCAGTTCCGGCTTTCGCCTTCATTGCCGGCGACTTTGCCGCCGGCAACGCTGCGCGCTGCTCCAATCCCTGCCGCAAACTAAATTTTCTTAAAAAGATTTATCATTTCAAGAGCGCCCAGTGCGCAGTCATAGCCTTTATTTCCGGCTTTTGTGCCTGCACGTTCAATCGCCTGCTGAATCGTATCTGTTGTTAAAATTCCAAACATTACCGGCAAGCCTGTATTGAGAGAAACCTGGGCAATGCCTTTTGAAACTTCTGCGCAAACATAGTCGTAATGGCTCGTTGCTCCGCGGATTACCGCGCCAAGGCAGATTATTGCGTCATATTTTTTGCTTTCTGCAAGGTGTTTTGCCGCTACAGGAATTTCAAAACTTCCTGGAACCCAGCACAAGTCAATGTTTTCTTCTTTTACATCGTGGCGTAAAAGTCCGTCGCGCGCGCCTTCAATCAATTTGCTTACAATAAATTCATTAAAGCGGGCTGCAACAATCGCAATTTTTGGATTTCCTTCAGAAACCAGTTTTCCTTCTAAAATATTCATTTTGTTCTCCATAAAAAAATATGTTATTTAAACGGGCAATTCCCGCGTTAGGGGG
>NZ_DBJD01000067.1:4239-11356 GCF_002297065.1 Treponema sp. UBA785
TTTGGCGGCAAAGCCGTCAAAGGAACGCCCTTTTTTTGTATCAATTACAGAAAATGTCCCATCCGCACGCGTTTTGTTGTCAAATACTGAATATCCTGTGGCCTTGTCGGAACCGTCAAAGGAATACGCTCTGTAATTTCGATTCCTGTGTCTGCGCCGTTTATCTGGTTTATTTTGTCAGGATTGTTTGTCAAAAGGCGGATTTTTTTGATTCCAAGCTCCTTGAGCATCTGGATTCCGCAGTTATAATCGCGTGCGTCTGCCGGAAGTCCGAGAGCCAGATTTGCATCGACTGTGTCCATTCCGCGGTCTTGAAGCGCATACGCTTTTATTTTGTTTAAAAGCCCGATTCCGCGTCCTTCCTGACGGAGATACAAAAGAACTCCGCGGCCTTCTTCTGCAATTTTTTCCATTGCCGCAGAAAACTGATCGCCGCAGTCGCATTTTAAGGAGCCGAAAGTATCTCCTGTTAGACATTCGCTGTGAACGCGGCACAAAATGCTGTCTTTGCCGTTTACATTTCCCATTATGAGCGCGGCGTGCTCTGCCCCTGTGATTTTGTCTAAAAATCCGACGAGCTTAAAATTGCCCCATTTTGTCGGAAGCTTTGCTTCGGCAACTTTTTCCACGATTTTTTCGTGAGTTTTTCTGTATTTTATGAGCTGTTCAATCGTAACAAGCTTTAGATTCCATTCCGCTGCCATTTTTTTGAGCTCTGAAAGACGCGCCATGTGTCCGTCGCCGCTCATAATTTCGCAGCAAAGTCCTGCCTGTGTCAAACCAGCAAGCCTGCAAAAATCAACTGTTGCTTCTGTGTGCCCTGTCCGCTCAAAAACTCCGCCTTCCTTTGCAACAAGCGGAAACATATGGCCTGGACGGCGGAAATCATCAGGCTTTGAAGTTTTGTCGGCAACTGCCATTGCTGTAATAGAACGGTCAAAAGCGCTGATTCCTGTCGAAGTGTTTATATGGTCGATGCTGACGGTGAATGCGGTTTCGTGGTTGTCCGTATTGTCCGCAACCATCTGCCCAAAACCAAGATTTTTTGCAATCTGACGGCTTATTGGCATACAGATAAGGCCTTTTGCCTTTGACGCCATAAAATTTAAAATTTCCGGAGTTGCAAATTCGGCGGCACAAATTAAATCGCCTTCGTTTTCGCGGTCTTCGGCATCCGTAACCATAATCATTTTGCCGGCCTTTAAGTCTGCCAGAGCGTCTTCTATTTTATTGATTCCTTCTGTCATTTTTTTCTCCTGTAAAAAGTCAAGCTTAATGAAAACTCGTAAAACTTGTCATAAAATTTTCGAGCGATTTTTCTTCATCATCTGCGTTTTTAGAATTTTTATAATTTACAAAATGCTCAATATATTTTCCTACAAGATCACATTCAATATTCACGTAAGAGCCGTTTTGCATTTTGCTTAAAGTTGTGTTTTTCCATGTATGCGGAATTACGGCAACGCTAAAAACAGTCTCGCTTTCTCCGTAATTTACGCTTGCAACAGTCAGGCTTATTCCATCAACACAAACTGAACCTTTTTCGATTATGAACTTTCCAATTTCCGCCGAAACCGCAATTTTTATGTTTACGGCGTTTTGCTCGTTTTGAGAAGAAAGAAAGATTCCTGTTCCGTCAATGTGTCCGCTTACAATATGTCCTCCAAAACGTCCGTCTGCCTTCATTGCGCGTTCAAGATTTACTTCGCAGCCTGATTTTAAGCTTCCGAGGCTTGTCCGTCTAAAACTTTCTGGAGTAACGTCGGCTGTAAAACTGTCCGAGTTTTTTGAAGCTACTGTCAGACAAGTTCCGTTTACGGCAACGCTTTCGCCCAAAACCAAACAACTGGCAAAAGAACATTTTATGTTCAAAATAAGAGAAGAAGAGCTTTTTAAGATTGAATTGACTGTTCCTTTTTCTTCAACAATTCCTGTAAACATTTTGATTCTTGCCCTTTTTTTTAATTTTCCAGAACATATTTAAGAAGAATATCTTCTCCAAAAGCTTCAATTTGCGGTTTTCCGAGATTTATACATTCTGACGGAAGCTCAATTCCCTTCCCTTTTACCGGGTTAAAAATCGTGTGCCCGTCGTTTCCAAAAATTTTTGGCGCAATGTAAACCTGCAATTCCTGAACAAGTCCTTTTTCTTCAAAGAAAAAACTTCCGTTCAAGGTTCCGCCGCTTTCTACCAAAACGGAATCTATTCCCATTTCTCCCAAAATCTTAAGCTGGCTGTAAAGAAGCGAATGATTTTTTTCTGTTTTTGCAGACAAGACTTTTACGCCACGGCTTTCCAGAACATCTTTTTTTATAAGCTCAGTTTTGGTCAGTTCAGGCTTGCAAAAAACAATTACTGGAATTTCTTTTGCTGTCTGAACCAAAGCGCTTTCCGGATTAAGCTTTAAATGGCTGTCTAAAACCACGCGAACCGGCTGTCTGTGCTCCAGACCGTCGTCAAGGCGGACATTGAGCATTGGATTGTCTTTTTTTGCTGTTCCGATTCCTGTCAAAACCGCCATTACATTTGCGCGGGTCTTGTGCACATTTTTGCGCGCCAACGGGCCTGTAATCCAGCGGCTTTCGGCTTTTGAAGTTGCCGTCTGTCCGTCTGCCGTCATTGCGTATTTTAAGATTACATAAGGCATCTTGTTTTTTATGTAATGAAAAAATACCGGATTCAATTTATCACATTCATTTTTTAAAAAACCAGATACAACTTTAATTCCGGCTGTTTCGAGAATTTTTTTGCCTTTGCCGTTTACAAGAGGATTTGGGTCGCTGCTGCCATAAATTACTTCCGAAATTCCGCTTTCGATAATGGCCTGAGTACAAGGAGGCTGTCTTCCAGTATGGCAACAAGGCTCAAGAGTTACATAAATTGAAGCGCCGCGGACATCGACTTTTTTTTCGGCGGCATTTTTTAGAGCGTCGCGTTCGGCATGCAGACTACCGAGTTTATGATGCCATCCTTCTGCAATAATTTTGCCGTTTTTTACAATCACTGCGCCGACAAGCGGATTGGGATTTGTAAAACCACGGCCTTTTTCTGCAAGAGCAATGGCGCTTTTCATACATTCTTCTTTCATTAAAACAGTTTTATATCAAACTAAATTATAATTCAAGAGCTTAAATCAATTTTTCAGCAAATTTTTCGAGCTGTTTTTCAACTTCCTCATTTACGGCTATTTTTATCGTAACCTTTTCTTCCAAAATTTTTATTTCTTTTAACGGCTCAAGCAGTTTTGCCATAGCTTTTGCTGCAAGCGGCGCCCAGGAACAATTTTCGATAAAAGCAACTGTTCTGTTTTGAAAGTTCCGCTCCGCAAGGTGAGAAATAAATTCGCGCATTTTAGGAAAAACTTCTCCATTGTAAGTTGTCGAAGCCAAAACAAGTTTTTTATAGCGGAAAGCGTCGGCTACACATTCAAAAATGTCATTTCGCGCAAGGTCTTTTATCAAGACATTCTTGCAGCCTTTTTCTCTTAAAATTTCTGCAAGTCTTTCGGCTGCCTGCTTTGTATTTCCGTAGACAGAAGTATAAGCAATAAAAATTCCGTCTGTTTCCGCTTCGTATTTTGACCATGTATCATAATACTTAATATATTTTTCCAGATTTGAATCAAGAACAGGCCCGTGCAAAGGGCAAATTTTTTGGATTTCAAGATTTGCCGCCTTTTTAAGAACTGCCTGCACATTCGCACCAAATTTCCCGACAATTCCAAAATAATAACGTCTGGCTTCGTCCGTCCAGTCAAGAGAAGAATCCAAAGCTCCGAATTTTCCAAATCCGTCCGCGCTAAAGAGAATTTTTTCTGTGCTTTCGTAAGTGAACATAACTTCCGGCCAATGCACATTCGGAGCGGCAATAAAATTCAAGACATGCTTTCCAAGCTCAACTTTGGAGCCTTCCGAAACTACAATCTGCCGTTCAGAAAAATCCGTGCCGAACATATTTTTCATCATCGAGAACGCCATTTTTGAAGAAACAATTTTTGAATCCGGATATTTTTTCATAAAAGCGGCAATGTTCGCAGAATGATCCATTTCCATGTGCTGCACAACCAAAAAATCCGGCTTTTTGCCAGCCAACGCGTTTTCGATATTCTTAAGCCATTCTTCTCCAAAATTTCTATCAACGCTGTCCATAACGGCAATTTTTTCATCAAGGATAAGATAGGAATTATAAGACATTCCCTCAGGAACAGGAAACTGTCCTTCAAACAAATCGATTTTGTGGTCATTAACACCAACAAACTTAACCGAATCCGAAATTTTCATATCTTTCATGGCACTGCCTCCTATAAAAAACGTGTCAAAACTTTTAGAGCAAAACTTCGCTTATAACCTTCCCCGACAATTTTTTTACAGTATCTTTGCTAGCATCAATATCTGTTCCGATTTTCTGGCCAGTTTTAGCGGCAATACTGCAAAAATCATTTTTAAAATCTTCCAGATGAACCGTGTCTGTCAATTGCAGCAAAAGCGAAATAAAAAACATAACAATATAAAGAGCGCCGTAAATTCCCATCGCCTCGCTTATTTCCGTTATATGCGAAATTCCAATAATTACTAGAATAATCCACAAAAATCCGGAAATCGACCTTGCCCCGATCCAAGAAAGAAGAATTATGAGCAAAAGACAAGTCTGGCTGTTTATGTTCAAAACCGGCACATTCCAAACCTCGTTCCCGACAAACATCGAACAAAGCCCGGAAATTGCCCAAATATTTACAATCGCCTGCACAACCGAAAAAAACACCTGTTCCGCCGAGTCTTTCTTAAAAAAATTATATCTCAAAAGATAAGAAGCATAAATAAAAACCGCCGCAATCGCAGTCAGCATTGTCGCCTGCACAGAAACATCTTTTTCGATTTTATGCGTAAAAAACCAAAAATAAGTTTTAGAAACTTCGCTTTTAAAAGTAAGAAACGAAATTATAACCGGCACAAGCATCAAAAAAACGCCTGCAATTTCCATCCATCGCTTGCCTTTCTGCGCCGACGACAAATTCTTTCCGAGGAGCTTTTCAAAAAAAGCCGGCTCGCCAAATTTCCTATGCCGGTACGTATCCATCGCAATAAAACCAGTCAAAATCAAAAAAAGAACAATTCCAAAACCAGCCATAAAACACAAAGGCCGCCTCAAATCCTGTATTTGCTTTTGTTTTAGAATATTTTCCTGAACAGTCTTGTCGTAATGAACCAGCCAATCTCGTTCAGTTCGGTTTTGTTTTTTAAACTCAATTACAAGATTTTCCATTTTTCTTTCTATATAAATGTCGTCCCTCAAAAATAAATCGCCGTTTTCGCTCTTAAAAAGAATTCTGTATTTAACTCCGGTTTTTAACTGCCATTCTTTTTCGCAAGCAATGCTCTTTTCGTCAAATTCTTCGCCGTAAAACTCTGCCCTGCGCTGCATTTTTCTTAACGTTCTTTCAAATTTTGACACTGGCAAAAGATTTACACTCTGCTGAACCGGAGGCTTTTCGCCTTCGATTACAAAAATTGACGTTATTATAGAATTTGTGCCGTTTCTTAAAATCACATCGCTTGCCGCGCTCAAAAAACACAGACTAAAAACAGCAGACCAGCAAAAACAAAAAAATCTTTTCATTCAAACTCCAAAAACCATACATTAAATAATAACCGCGGTTTCAAAAATCATCAAATACAAACTTGCATGAAGTTCGCTCAATGCAAACAATCTATTTAAACAACCTTTTTTTTCTGTTATTCTAATAGTCCAATTAAAAAGAACAGGAGTTTACAATGAACTTTGAAAATACACAGGTCTGGGGTTTTGAGCACGCAATCCGCGGAATGAGAAATCCCAAAAACAGCTGGGCAAAATCTGACAGCACTTTTAACGGGATTCTGGCAAATATCGGTTCCGCCGACTTAAAACTTATGCAGACACTCATAAAAAGCGGCTCAGAACATCGAAAATTTTTGCGCCAGATTTTTGTTTCTGTAGATATTACCGCTCCAATGTACTGGTGGAGCGAATTTGACACTTACAAAGTTTCGACAGTTGCAAATTCAACAAGCAAAATGCACAAGCTCGCCTCAACGCCAATCACTTTTGACTGTTTTGAACACGATGATTTTATAAACACCGATTGCGGTTCAACCTTCAAAGACGCTCAATCTGCCTGGCAGTCTTTTATTGAAGTTCTCGAATCCCTAAGAAACAAATTCAATGAAACAAAAGAAAAAAAATACTGGAAAGAACTGATCCGCCTTCTTCCGGAAAGCTGGCTTCAAAAACGCACAGTAACAATGAATTACGAAAATCTTCTCGGAATGTGCTCGAACGGACAGAGACGGCATCACAAACTAAACGAATGGTCGGGAGAAGACAATCCATCTCTCAAAAATTTCATTTCCTGGGCAAAAACACTTCCATACGCACAGGAACTGCTCTTCCAAAAAACAAGAATGGAAGAACTTGCCGAAGAAAACGTAGGATTAAAATCGGCCTTAAAAAAACTTGAAGCCAATTCTTAAAAAAAACCGGTTTGAAAAATTTCAAACCGGTTTTTTGTTTTAATTTATTACTCCAGTCACTGCAAGAACAGAAATACTTGTCGAAACTGCCGACAAAATCGTTGTTATTACAGGAGCGTATTGATTAAAATAATACAGTCCGCTGTTTGCTTTTGCGTCTATTGTCATTTCCGGCAAAATAAATTCAGTCTTTTTATGTTTTTTTCCGTTAATGTCGGTTATTGTTACTGCGTCCATTTTATTCTTTTCTTTTATAAATCCACCGGCAAGCCCAACATAGTAATCCCAGGTTCTGTCAGGAATATAAGGATAACGTCCAGGAGAATAAACTGCGCCGGAAACCGTCACAAAGAACTGTTTAAAAGGCACAATAAGGCGGTCATTGTATTTAATTTCAATCTTACTGTAATAAGTTGCATCGTAAAGCATTTTTGAAAGATCAACAGGAATAGTTTCTGATCCACGCAAAATATAAGCGTTTTCCAAATCCGAAACATTCGTAAACATATTTTTATTGTTTCTTACAAAAAACGCATAATCTTCGCCATTGTTAAATCGCATGGCAACTTTTGTAGAAGCGACAAGATTGGTATTGGTATTGGTATTG
>NZ_DBJD01000067.1:11421-11625 GCF_002297065.1 Treponema sp. UBA785
TATTGGTATTGGTATTGGTAACTGCGCCTTCAACAAAAAGCACAGGCTTTAAATCTTCAAAAGTAGAAACTGTAACTTCATCATAGCAAATAAGTTTAAAATCGTCTATATAAGACTGTTCGTTCAAATACAATTTTTCACCAGAATCATGCTTTCCTGTAACAGAGCGATAAAGTTCAATTCTCGAAAGATCGGCCAAAGATT
>NZ_DBJD01000082.1:0-1189 GCF_002297065.1 Treponema sp. UBA785
TGAGCGTAGGGCGTTCTGCCTGTCCTGTAAGGCTTAAAAAGTCGTAGTATTCTTCTTCTGTTGATTTTAGGGCTTCCTGGGAGAAAAGGGAGGAACTAAAAACCGATAAAAATAAAAAAACTCTTGAAATCTTGTAAAAACGCATTGTGCTTCTCTTTTTGTAGAATGATAGACTTTTTCTAAAATATTCCCGTCATTCTATAAAAAATCTGTAGTTATTTCAACTTTTTGGGATTGTGTAAAAGTCCAGGGTTGAATTTATCCATTTTTTGCAGAGAATCGGCCAATTGTCCTGCGTAAAAAGAAACATTGTCAGCGCGCTGCGGTAATTTCCTGTAAAATATTGCGATTGCGCAAGATAGAATGCCGCGCGGCTGGTGGTTTCCTCGCTGCGGTTTACGCTTAGAAATTTCTTTAGTTCTACAATCGACGCCTCGTAATTCTTTTTTACAAAACTGTTCTTGAGAATTTCAAAAAGATAGTAGTCGTCGCCTCCGGAAGGTGAAGTTATGTCCTCGTCAAAATAATATGGCTCGAGTTTTTTCCTTTGAATGATTGTTTTTCCAGCAAGGCTTTTTCCCGCATTTACTACTTCCGCTGAAAGCTTTGAAGGCTTTTTTTCAAAATCTCCGATTAAGTCTATGTACGGAAGCGGAAGCTCGCGGATTGTTCCGTCTGTGTAAAGTTTTGGCGTCTCCGCGGCAATCTGCTCTTCTGATTTTTTCTGAGGTTTTTCCGGACGTTTTACAGCCACTGCCTTCACGGTCGCGTTTATCGACGGAAGAACCACATTGTAAAGAGTTCCGTCTGAAAGTTTTGCGAGAACTGCATAATAATATTCATTAAAATCAGTCACAGTGTCGAAATATTGCTGAGTCTTTTGGGAAAGCTCTGCAACCGGACTAAGTTTTTCCGCTGTTTTTGAATTAACTGGAACCGTGTCTTTGAAAACAAGAATTGACGCCGCGTTAAAATTCTGCGGAAGTTTCCATGTGAGCCTTATTTTGTCTGTCGAAACGGCAGATGCGCACAGCATATCTACAATCGGACGGCTTGAAGGCTTTGCCTTGTCCTGGGCAAAAGAAAAGGTCTGGAGAAAAAACAACAGGATGAATGAAAAAGGCTTAAAAAAAGATTTCATATTCTTTCTGATTTTAGCATTTTTTGCTTTTTTTTGCACGTTTTTTGA
>NZ_DBJD01000082.1:1250-13863 GCF_002297065.1 Treponema sp. UBA785
ACGTTTTTTGAATTGAATTTGGATTCATCATTGAAGCCAGTTTGACAAGAAAAAGCCTTTTGTTTATTCTTTAAAAGTTAAATTTTCTATTAAGTTATGTATTTTGGGCAGTTTTGTCTGGAAAAAATTGAACTGCTTTTGGAGATTAAAATGCTTGAAGAATTAAAGGAACCTATAGACAAGCTTAAAAATGACATTGACAGTGTCTGGGGGCGTCTTTGACCACGCTGCGATCGATAAAAAAATAAAAGACACCGAAGCCATGACCGCCGCTCCTGGTTTTTGGAACGATACCGAAAACGCGCAGCGCACCATGAACGAGCTAAAATACTTAAAAGGCCGTGTCGAGCCTTGGCGTGAGCTTATTGCACAGGCAGAAGAGCTTGAGACTCTTTACGACCTTGGAATTGAAGAAAAAGATCAGAGTGTCGAAGAAGAATTAAAGCCTCTTCTTGAATCTGCCCAGAAAAAATTTGAGGAGCTTTCGATTTTAAACCTTCTTTCCGGCGAAGTAGACAAAAACGGCTGCTTCTTGACTATTCACTCAGGAGCGGGCGGAACAGAAGCCTGCGACTGGGCTTATATGCTTAGCCGGATGTATATTCGGTGGGCGGAACGCAACGGTTTTAAAATGGAAACTGTCGATCTTCAGGAAGATGAAGGCGGAATAAAATCGACTACAATTCAGATTACCGGCGACTACGTTTATGGAAAATTAAAAGGCGAAGCTGGTGTACACCGTCTTATCCGCATTTCTCCGTTTGATGCAAACGCAAGAAGGCACACTTCGTTCAGCTCAGTTTTTATTTTCCCGATTCTCGATGATACGATTAAGGTTGATATTCGTCCGGAAGATTTGCGCGTTGACACATACCGCTCCGGAGGAAAAGGCGGCCAGCACGTAAACAAAACAGATTCTGCAGTCCGCTTCACGCACATTCCAACAGGTATTGTCGTAACATGCGATTCTGAACGCTCTCAGCTTATGAACCGCGCAACGGCAATGAGCATTTTGAAGGCAAAACTCTATCAATATTACAAAGAGCAGAAAGAAAAAGAAAATGCCAAATTCGGCGCAGAAAAAAAAGACATTTCCTGGGGAAATCAGATCCGTACTTATGTTTTCCAGCCGTACACAATGGTAAAAGATCACCGCACAAAATACGAATGTGGAAATATTCAGTCTGTAATGGACGGTGATATTGACCAGTTTATCGACGCGTTTTTGCAGGCTCAATGGAAAGGTCTTCCGGCTGGCACTGACGATTCTGACGAAAATATGTAGGAACTGCGCTTTTTTCAGGTTCATGCCGTGGATTTTGCCGTGGATAAGCTCATAAAGTTTTTTAAAAATTCAGTTTTTATTCTCGTTTTTTGCTGCCCGTTTTTTGCTTTTGCGGATGATTGGGTTTTGGCAGGGCAGAAGTTCACCTTTTCTCAAAAAGGAGTTGAAAATTCTTCGAATGCAAAGATTGCTTCGGTCTTGCCGCAGCTGATTCTTGAGCAGATTGCTGAAAATTCAATCCGCTCCGTTTCTTCCCAGGAACAGCTTGACCGCGAGCTTTACGCTCTTCAGACGGAACGGCTTTCCCTTTTTTTGCAGCTCTCAAAAGAAAACAAAACCCGCGATTCTCTGGTTCTTGCAAAGACAACCCCGCGGGAATTAAAAAAAGCGATTCGGGAAGAAGAAGAAAAAATTTCAGAGATTGAAAAGAAAATTGACGAAAATCTTTCGGCCGTGCAAAAAACAAAAGAAAAATATTCACGCCAGATTGCATTGGAAAATGGTGAAATTTTTGATGAAAAAAAGCGCGATGACAATTTTTTCGGAAAGCTTCCTTTTGCTTTTATGAAAAAAAAGGACGGCGAGGCTAAAAAAATAAATGAAACTGTTGTTCTTTATAAAAATGATCCGTCTTCGCTTTTCTCTCCTTCGGAAAAAGCCATGGAATTTGGAGAAAAAAGCTTTTCCTTTAACAGCGAAATTTCTGCCGCAAAAATCAATGCGCTTCTTACTGGAAAAATCGCGCTTTACGGTGAATATGTTTCTGTTTCGGTAAAACTTTATTTTTTTCCTGGAGCAGATTCTTCTTCAGAAATTACTGAAGTTGGAAATGCAAACGACCTTGTTTTGATTTCTCAGAACATTGCGCGAAATTTAATGCCGGAAATTGCAAATTCAGTTCCTGTAAAAATAAAAATTGAAATTGAACCTGAACAGGCTGCAAAGAGCGGAATTGTCAGCGTTGACGGAGTAATTGTTCCTTCAAAGGAGGAGGTTATTGTAAACGCTGGAGTTCATTCAATTACTGTTTCCGCAAACGGTTTTGAAAAGCAGACCGTAAATTACGCTTTTGCCGGCGAAGATTTTTTTACTGTAAAAACGACTTTAAGGCCTCTTGCAATGGGAAATCTTGAGCTTTGCCTAAAAAAAATGGCAAAAGGCGTTTTTTACTTTAACGCGCTCGATTCTTCTCCTGTCGATGAAGAGAACCGTTTTGCCTCATCGACTGTGAACGGACGCCCGGTTTTGGGAATTTTTGAAAATTCGGAGGGAGAAAGCGCATTCATCTATATTTCAGAAAAACTCGCTCAGGACGGAAATACTCTTTCTGTAAACGCAAAACCTTATGACAGGGAAAAGCATATCGACCGGCAAAGGCGGCGGATGTACACGGCGTATTCGGTCTTAATCTGTTCTTTAGTTCCAACTTTTTTTACGGTCGGAAATTTTACGGCGGTGAATAATTCTTATGCAGCCGGCCGGGCGAATTTTGACGAAGTAGAAAAATGGCAGAAATATTCGTACTATTCTATCGGAGTTTCGTGCACGGCAGGCGCATGGTTTGCTTTTGAAATGGTTCGCTATCTTTTTGCGGCGAATGAAGTTCTTCCTGCGCGCGCAGTTCAAAAAAAGTAAAAATTATTTATAATTATATTGGAGTCGAAAAATGTCAAAAATTACGTTTGCGCAAAAATTAAAAGGGCTTTTTTCCAAGGGCAAAATTGATGAGGATTTTTTTGAGGAGCTTACGGATTTGCTTGTCGAGGGCGATATTGGCGCAAAACTCGCATTTGAGCTTACTGGCAGTCTGGAAAAATTTTGCCGCCAAAATAAAATTTATGAGCAGAATGCCATTTTGGACGAGCTTGAAAGAATGCTTTGCGGTTTTGTAAACCGCGCCGATTTTGAAATTGACGACTCAAAAACCAGCATTTTTATGCTTTTGGGCGTAAACGGAGTTGGAAAAACAACGACAGCCGCGAAACTTGCAGGCTTTCTAAAAAATAACGGCAAAAAAGTGATTTTAGCCGCCGCAGATACTTTCCGCGCCGCCGCAGAAGAGCAGCTGGAAATGCACGGCCAAAAACTTGGAATTCGGGTTGTTTCGCATCAGCACGGAAGCGATCCCTCTGCCGTTGTCTTTGACGCGGCTCAAGCAGCACGGTCTAGCGGAGGAGCCGTTGTGCTTGCGGATACGGCCGGACGCCTTCACAACAAAGAAAATCTTGTCCGGGAATTGCAGAAAATCGACAGAATCGCATGCCAGAAAGCCGACGAAGGCTGCTGCAAAAAGATTCTCGTAATTGACGGAACCACAGGGCAAAATGCCGTTCGCCAGGCTGAAGTATTCAATGACGCTGTCGGGGTTGATGCTGTCATAATCACAAAATACGATTCAACTGCAAAAGGCGGAATGATTTTTGCAATCGGAAAAGAGCTTAATATTCCTGTCTGGTTTGTCTGCACAGGAGAAAAATATTCCGATATTCATCCTTTTGAAAAAAAATCTTATATCAAGGAATTTCTCGGCCGCTAAATGAAGTATTTTTTTGCCGTCATATTGAACTTTTATTTGATCTTTTCTCATTTTCCTCTGTCCGCTGAGCAAGATTTTTTGCCTGCGCAAAACGAAAAGACAGAAAATTCCGGTTTTGACAAAAAAGATGCGCAAAAAAAACAGGACGAACTTGAGTTAAACGAGGAATTTAGAACTTTCCTTTTTGAAATTGCAAAAAACGTTATTTTGCAGCAGGCTGACGGCGAAATTTTTGAGATTTCAAGGCAGTCCGTTCAGTTTTTGCTTCTTCCGGTCTGGAAAAATTCAACTTTTTCTTATCTTTACGAAGTCTTTTTTCCAGAAAAGGCCGGCGAAATAAGTTCTCAGGCAATAAAAAAATTTGAAGATGAAGAGGAAGCCGGAGACGGCGCTTCGGAAAATTTTGATTTGCTTTCGGTTCTTGACGGAAAAAGCGGCGGCGAGAAAAAAAATGCCGAAACTGAAGCTGTTTTAAACCGCCTTCATGACGGAAAATTGAGAAAAGCATCTTATGGAAACGAAAAAACAAGCATTTTTGAAAAAGATGGATTTACAGTTCTTCTGAATGCCGATGAAAAAACTGCGGTCAGGCGCACTTTTGATTCAAATTTTCATCTTGTAAAAAAAGAAACTTTCAGTTCGCCGCAAAACTTTGAAAAATTCTCAGCTGATTCCGAGACAAATTATTTTTATTCTGACGACGGAAAGCTTCTTAAAACCGAAGCCGAAAATTTTTCAAAAAAGACAAGGGTTTTAAAAACCTATAGGGATGACGGAAAAATAGAGGTCGAAACAAAAATTCACCTTGAAGAAGAAAATCCAGAAACAAAAAGCGTTTGCGTAAAAGACAGCGATAAAAAATGGGAATATGACGAAAAAGGCCGGATTAAAAAAATTATTTTAACTGAATATTTTCCTTCGAAAAACAAAAAAACAGAAAAAAAAGAGCATATTACACGTTTTGAATATGTTTTTGAGCAGACTCCGGACACTTATTTTTACGAAGACGGAAAACTGCGGATTCAGACGGTTTACGAGAATTCAACTGATTTTACAAAAACTTTTTTCTTTGACGGAGGTTTTTCTGTCGTGGAAAAATACATAACCGGAGAAAAAATTTCTGAAACAACTTACCTTGACGGCAGAGCGCTGCGGAGATTAAAAAATGAAAATAAAAAATAAAGCCGCTAATTTTTTCAATTCTTTAAGGTGGGTATTGTTTGTTTCGAGAAGATTCAGCCTTGTTGACAGAAAGGGAAGCTCAAAAGTCAATTCGGTACTTGCTTCTCTTGGAATTTGCTTCGGTGTGATGACCTTAATCACCGTAATTTCTGTCATGAACGGCTTTCAGATGAGTTTTATCGATTCAATTATGGAAATCAGCTCTTACCATATCCGTGTTAAAAACATTGATGAAAATTCTTCTGTGGATTTTATGATGGACTGTCAGAAATCTCCAGAAATTCGTTCAGTTTCTGCTTTTATGGAAGCGCAATCTCTTATGACCGGAAAAAACGGAAATCAGTCGGCGGCCCTTATCCGCGCAGTTCCTTCAAATTTGCCGGAAATTGATACGGGTTTTAAGAAAGAGGCAAAAATGTGGAGCGGAAAATTTGACTTGTCGGAAAGCGGCTCTATTGTGCTTGGCTCTGAGCTCGCCAGAAGGCTTGGCGTTCGCCCAGGAAATACAGTTGAGCTTTTTGCGCTTTCTGGCGGAAGCGATGTAAGCCTTATTTCTTCCGAGCGGGTTTTTACCGTAAAAGGGATTTTTCGTTGCGGCTATGCAGACATAAACGCTTCTTATGCTTTCGTAAACATTGAAGACGGAATTAAATATTTTGGAAAAGATTCTGAGCTTTTATACGGAATTAAACTTTTTAATACCAGCCTTGATTCAAAAATTTCCAGTCAGATTGAAGAAAAATTTGCCGGAGCAAAATGCGAATCCTGGAAAGAATTTAACCGCTCGTTCTTTGGAACTCTAAAAATCGAAAAAAATATGATTTTTCTTCTTGTCCTGATAATTTTTGTTGTCGTTGCAGTTAATATTTTCAACGGAATGAGACGCCGCGTCTTTGAAAGGCGGGAGGAAATTTCAGTTTTAATGGCATTTGGCGGTCAAAAAAATACAATTCAGGCAATTTTTATCATGCAGGGATTTTTGACAGGCTTAAAGGGAGCGGTTCCCGGACTTGTGCTCGGGCTTCTTCTGAGCGTAAAAATGTCCGGGATCTTTATTATTATGTCTAAAATCGTATACTGCATTCAGCTGTTTTTTCTCAATCTTTTTTCGCCGGAAAACGCCATTTTTTTGAGGGAAAATCCTATGTACATGATTTATGCGAATATTCCTCCGAGAATTTTTGCAGGCGAGGTCTTTTTTATTACGCTTTTTGGCATTTTTTCGGCGCTTTTTGCAAGCGCAAAGGCAAGCCGTGAAGTTCTTAATCTTACAGTTTCTGAGGTGATGAGAGATGAATAATTTTGCTGTTGAAATAAACGGACTTGAAAAAACTTATAAAACAGAAAGCGAGAGCCTTACGATTTTAAAAAATCTTGACCTTCGGATAGAAGAAGGCTCTAAAGTCGTTATAATCGGGGAAAGCGGAAGCGGAAAAAGCACATTTCTCAATATTGTCGGCGGCCTGGACAAAGCGACTTCTGGAAGCGTAAAGGTCGGCCCTTACGAAATTACTTCTCTTGATGAAAAACGCATTTCCGAATACCGCTCAGCTTATCTCGGCCTGATTTTTCAGTTCCATTATCTTTTAAAAGATTTTACAGCTCTCGAAAACGTATTTTTGCCGGCTTACATGGCAGGAATGAAAAAAAATGTTGCTGTAGAAAAGGCAAAATCGCTGCTTGCGGACGTCGGCCTTTTGGAAAGGGCTTCCCATCTTCCTTCCCAGCTTTCCGGCGGCGAGAGACAGAGAGTTGCAGTTGCGCGTGCCCTTATAAACGATCCAAAGCTAATACTTGCCGACGAGCCTACAGGAAACCTTGATCCTGCAAATGCCGTTATGATTGGAGAACTGCTTTTTTCAATGGCGGAAAAATATAAAAAGACACTGGTCCTTGTAACTCATGACATGGCACTGGCTTCAAAGGGCGACAAAATTTATTCAATAAAGGACGGAATGCTCAATGAAAAGTAGCGCGTCCATCTTATATGCTTACAGAATGCTTTTTCCTAGAACCGGCAAAAAGTCAAATGCCCGCAGAAGCCTTACAGGAGCGTTTTTATGCATTGCAATAAGCCTTGTTCCTCTTGTCATGATTCTGACAGTTTCCAACGGAATGATAAAGGGAATGACCAGCAGGATGATCGGCCTTTCAAGCTCCCATTTAAGCGTTATTCTTCATCCTGACATTGAAGAATCCCAGTCGCCTCAAAACCTTATCAAACTGTCTGAAAAAATGAACAAAATTGACGGAGTGACAAATGTCTTTCCAGAAATTCAGTCAATTGGACTTGCCGCCGGAAAAAAAATCCGGACAGGAGCTGCAATCCGCGCAGTCGAAAATGATATTTTTTCAAAAAACACCGCCTTTTCTGCGCTTTTTGAAATTGTAGAGAGTGTTTCTGGAATAAAAAAAGCGCCGGATATTCGCCTTGAAGAAGGGAAAAATGCCGTAATCGGAAAAAAAATTGCCGAAAGCCTTGATTTGCACGCAGGGGATGAGTTCAGGCTTATTACGACGAGAATTCTCCCTTCCAATAAAATTGTTCCGAAAATCACGAAATTCAGAATTTCAGCAATAGTTTCGAGCGGCTATCAGGAACTTGACGCGCTGTGGGTTTTTATTCCTCTGAATACAGGTTTTTCGATTCTTCCGCTTCGCTCAAGCCAGACGATGATTGGAATTGAAACTAAAGATGCTTTTTCTATTGAGCTTGATAAAATTTCTTCAAAAATTGAAAATCTTGCTCCTGCTTTTACGCGCGTTTACAGATGGGATGAGATAAATGCTTCTCAATACGAAAATTTTTCATCAACCCAGATTATGCTTCTTTTTATCATGCTTTTGATTGTCCTTGTTGCTTCGGTAAATATTTCAAGCGCGCTTGTCATGCTCGTGATGGAACGGAAAAAGGAAATTGCGATTCTAAAAAGTCTTGGCGCTTCTCCTTCTGGCATAACCTTTTCTTTTTTAATCACAGGCATGTCGACGGGTTTTATGGGAATTCTTGCAGGAATTCCTGCAGGGCTCCTATGCGCAGTAAATTTTGATTTGATTCTTGGCTGGATTGAAAATATCCTTACTTTTGTAAAAAAAGCGGCTTTTCTTGTTTCGGGGCACGATGTTTCGGCTGTTTCGCGTCTTCACATCCTTGATCCTGCGTTCTATCTCCAAAATATTCCGCTTTCAATTCCCTTAGTCCAGATTACAATAATTGCCTGCGGAACTCTTGTTCTTTCGCTTTTTGCAAGCGCAATTCCTGCAATAAAAGCAGGCCAGGAAAAACCGATTGAAAGTCTAAAGAAAATATAGGCAATTCCTTTTTTTTTATTTTTGAATTATACTTAGGCTTTGGTGTATTTTTAATGATTTGTGATTTTTGTAAAAAGCAGGATGCCGTAGTTTTTATAGAATTGAACGGTGACGGAGGAAAAAAGCACATAAACCTTTGCCGTGAATGTGCCGCAAAATCCGGAATTACAGGCGATCCAAAATCCATAACTTCGATATTCAAGGAACTGACCAGCATTTCCAGGCAGATTTCGGAAGCAGACAAAAAAGCCTGTCCTGTCTGCGGCACTAAGCTTGCCTTGATCAAGTCGTCAAAAAAAGCCGGCTGCCCTGAATGTTATTCAATTTTTAAAAATGAAATCAGGGAGCTTCTAGGAAAAGAGGGCATAAAAGGTTCTTATTCAGGAAGAATGCCAAAAAGGCTTGCTACTTTCCGTTCCGTTTTAACTGACAGAATTGCGCTTCAGGGAAAACTTGAAGAATCTCTCAAAAACGAGGATTACGAAAAAGCAGCTGTCTACCGCGATTATTTAAGGGCTCTGGAAAAATCCCCGGTAAATGGAAACGACGATGAGTGAGAAAAATATTTCTGAGAATGTTTCTGGTTGCGGAGAGTGGTATTCGATTCCAGGACTTTTGTCCGACGTTGTCTGTTCAACAAGAGTCCGTTTGGCAAGAAATCTGGCTGATTTTCCTTTTCCCGGTCATTTTAAGTCTGACGATTCGGTTCGTGTCCAGACTTTGATTTTTGACGCGTTTTTAAAAAGCGAAAAATCGGATTCGTATCAGGCGCTTGCCGTTGCAGGAATTGATCCTTTGAACGCAGGACTTTTGATTGAAAGGGGGCTTATTCAGCCTTCGACCTTGAATTCTCCGGGCGGCGGTCTTGTAATGCGCATAAACGGAAAAAAAGCAAATTCCGGTCTTGTCTGCACGATTAACGATGAAGACCATGTCCGCATAAGCTGCTTTTGTTCGGGGCTTGACTGCGATACAGCTTTTAAAAATTGCCTGGAAGTTGATGAGCTTTTGCAAAAAAGCCTTCAGTTTGCGGCTAGCTACGATTTTGGCTACCTTACGGCAAATATAAAGGATTGCGGAAGCGGAATGAAACTTTCTGCGCGTGTCCATCTGCCGGCAATGGCATTTTTGGGCGAAATAGGCCCGTTTTTTGAGTCAATTGTTTCCAAGGGCGTTATTGCAGGCCCTGCTTTTTCTTCTTTTGTAAAGGCAGGAGCAGGAATTGGAAATTTTTATCAGTTAAGTTCAAATCAAGCTGGAACTGGAAGCGAACTTGAGCAGCTTATAAATTTTACCGCTGTTTTAAAGCAAACTGTCGAACTTGAGCGAAAATGCCGCGAATCAATAATAAAAAAACGGGCTACGGAAATAACCGACAGAATCGTAAAGGGATTTTCCGTTGCAAAGTTTTCGCTTTTGATTGATTTGAGAGAGGCCCTGATGATTATTTCCGACATAAAGCTTGGAAAAGACATCGGACTGTTAAAAGGAGTTGATGATATTTCCTTAACTCCGCTTATATATCGCGTGCAGGAATCGCATTTAAAGACTGTGCTCAAGAGCGGAAATTTTAACTTTCCGCCTGATATTTCTGACAATACAGAAAAACAGACAGAACGGCTTCGAGCCCTGGTTATTCAGGATACATTTGAAAAATTGGAATTGATAAAATGATGAATATGAAAAGAATTTCTCCACGACTTCAAAAAGTTTTTATTGCAGCCCAGGAAGAAGGCAGAAAATGCGGCTCAAGCGAACTTATGCCTGAACATATTCTTCTTGCGCTTTTAAAGTCCGCCGACGGACTTGGATATATAATGCTTCAGGATTTGAGGATAAACGTCTTAACATTGCAATTGGCGGTTGAGCAGGCGGTTGTTCCTCGTCCAGGCGCCGCAAGTCTTTCAGAGCTTCCGCCTTCGCGCAGGCTCCGTACTGTCATGGACATTGCCGCCCTCGAATCAAATTCGCTTAGAAATGATTATATTGGAACAGAGCATTTTATGATTGCGTCATCTCGCGAAGAAAACAGCGTTGCCAGCAATTTTTTTGCACGCGCTGAACTTAACATAAACGATATTCGCGAAGCGGCAAGGGTTGTCCAGTTTCATTTTCATTCAAGCGCACAAATGAACGGAGACACTCTGGGAAGCACATTGCAGCGTCTTGTAGATGATGCAAAAAAAGAAACAATTTCCCAGTTTGCTTTCGGTTCTGCCCAGAACGCTCAAAAACGCGGTCAAAAAAACGGTTCTTTTCTTGCAGAATTTGCACGGGATTTAACGCAGCTGTCGCGGGAAAATAAACTTGATCCTGTTGTTGGAAGAAAAAAAGAAGTTGAAAGGCTTGTTCAGATTTTAAGCCGCCGCACAAAAAACAATCCTGTCCTTGTAGGAGAGCCTGGAGTCGGAAAAACTGCTGTTATCGAAGGTCTTGCTGCAAAAATTGCAAAAGGAGAAGTTCCTTTCAATCTCATAAAAAAGCGGCTTTTGGCTTTGGATATGGTCGCTGTAGTTGCTGGAACTAAATTCCGCGGTGATTTTGAGGAAAGAATGAAAAGAATCATGAAAGAAATAAAAGAGGATGGAAATATCATTCTTTTTATCGACGAGCTTCATTCAATAATCGGCGCTGGCGGTTCTGAAGGAGGAATGGACGCTTCGAATATTTTAAAACCGGCATTGAGCCGCGGCGAAATTCAAATTGTCGGCGCAACTACGACAAAAGAATACCGCAAATACTTTGAAAAAGATTCAGCCCTCGAGCGCAGGTTTCAGATTGTAAAAGTTGATGAGCCTTCTGTATCTGATACGATTGAAATTCTGAACGGATTAAAGCAAAAATACGAAGATTTTCATGGCGTTGTTTATGACGATGGCGTAATTCCTGCAATTGTAAAATTTTCCGAGCGTTATATTCCTGAAAGATTTTTGCCGGACAAGGCGATTGATATTCTTGATGAAGCCGGAAGCGCAAAAAAAATTTCAGGAGAAAGCAGGCCTGTAGAACTTGCTGAGCTTGAAAAGGCGATTGATGAATTGTCTACCGAAAAAAAAGAACTTGTCGCAAAACAAAATTACGAAAAGGCAGCGGAAGTCCGTGATAAAGTAAAGAATTTAAGGCTTAAACTAGAAGAATTTTCAGAGCTCTGGCAGAGCAACTCCTGCGGTCTAAAAAAACACGTTGCTGTTGACGACATTTGCAAAATAATTGCTTCGATAACAGGAATTCCTCTTGAGCAGCTAGACTCAAACGAAGCCGGCCGTCTTTTAAAAATGGAGGATCATCTTCACAAAAATGTAATCGGACAGGACGAAGCGATAAAAGTCTTAAGTTCTGCAATCCGCAGAAGCAGGGCAGGCGTAAGTTCTCCAGACAGGCCTTTGGGTTCATTCATTTTTCTTGGACCTACAGGCGTCGGAAAAACTCAGCTCGCAAAATCTTTGGCAGAATTTCTGTTCGGCTCAAAAGACGCGCTTATCAGAATCGATATGTCGGACTATATGGAAAAGCACAATGCAAGCCGTTTAGTTGGAGCGCCTCCAGGATATGCCGGCTTTGACGAAGGCGGAATTTTAACGGAAAAGGTTCGGCGTCAACCGTACAGCGTTGTTCTTCTCGACGAAATTGAAAAAGCTCATCCGGATATTTTTAACCTTCTGCTGCAGCTTCTCGAAGAAGGAGAGCTGAGCGACAATCTTGGACACACGGTAAATTTCAGAAACACGGTTATTATTATGACCGGAAACGCAGGCGCTAGACAGATAAATTCTGAGCACAGGCTTGGATTTAATTCATCTCCAGACGGAATTTTGCCATATAACGAGATTAAGGCGAACGCCCTTGAAGAATTAAAACGAATTATGCGCCCTGAGCTTCTGAATCGTGTTGACGATGTTGTTGTTTTTGATGCGCTGAACAAAGAGCAAATTTCGAAAATTCTCGATCTTCAGATTGAGGAGCTTGAAACCCGGCTTTCTGACAAAAATTTGACGCTTACGATAAAGCCAAAGGCCAGAAACTACCTTGTAGAACACGGCTACGATGCAAACCTCGGAGCACGTCCAATGCGCCGTCTTATCCAAAGCGAAATTGAAGAGCAGCTTTCGATACTCATTTTGGAAGGAAAGGCTACAGAAAACAAGAAAATAACTGTGGATTTTTCAAAAGATAAGCTTATTGTAAAAATTGAAAACCCGCAGAAAAAACTAGAAATAAAAAAAATAAAACAAAAAGTAGAAGCACAATAATTTTTGTGCAGAATAAAAAAAAAGGAATGTAAGATAAAAACAGCCGAA
>NZ_DBJD01000082.1:14002-43238 GCF_002297065.1 Treponema sp. UBA785
AATTCTAAAACTGAAGTTTTAACCTTGACTTTTTTATGGAAATAAAAATGAATTTCAGTGATTTTGGTAAAAAACTTTGCAGCCAGTCAGGAATACTGCAATTGATGGACGACATAGGCAGGCCGCTTCCAAAAAACGTAAAACCATACAGGCTTGGCGGCGGAAATCCCGCTATGATTCCGGAAATTTCTGCAATGTACAGGCAGGAAATGCAAAAAATAATGAACAACGGCGATGAATTTGAAAAACTTATCGGGCTTTATGACAGTCCTCAGGGAAGAATGTCCTTTATCGAAACAGTCGCCGAATATCTTTCTAAAACTTACGGCTGGAAAATAGGACCGGAAAATGTTGCGATTTCCAACGGAAGCCAGAGCGCCTGTTTTTATCTTTTTAACCTTTTGGCAGGAACTTTCAGCTCTGACGGTTCTAAAAATAGAAAAAAAATTGTATTTCCGCTTGCTCCGGAATATATCGGTTACGCGGATCAGGGAATCGAAAAAGAAATGTTTGTTTCAATTCCGTCAACATGGAAAGAAGAGGCCGATCATACTTTTAAGTACCATGTAAATTTTGAGCTTCTTGAAGAATATATGAAAAAAAACTCTCAGGTTGGAGCAATCTGCGTAACACGGCCGACAAATCCCTCAGGAAATGTTCTTACAGATTCTGAAATTACCAGGCTTTCTAAAATTGCGAAGCAATATTCAATTCCGCTCATAATCGACAACGCATACGGACTTCCATGGCCGAACATTATTTTTACAAGCGATGCAAGCCCGTATTATGACGACAATGTTGTTTTGAGCATGAGTTTGAGCAAGATTGGCCTGCCTTCGCTTCGTACTGGAATTATAATCGCTCCTGCCGAAATCGTAACGGCAATCGGAAACATGAACGCAATCGCAGCCCTTGCTTCTGGGTCTTTTGGACAGGCTTTGGCAGAAAATCTCATAAAAACAGGCGCCCTTGTTGAAAAAGCAAAGAATTTTGTCCGCCCGTATTATGAAAACAAGGCAAAAAAGGCAGCTCAGGCTTTCCACAAATATTTTGCCGGAACAGACTATGCCGTTCACAAAAGCGAAGGCTCCATTTTTCAGTGGCTGCTTTTAAAAGGGCTTTCAATTCCTACAATGCAGTTCTATTCTGAATTAAAAAAGAAAGGCGTAATCGTTGTTCCGGGAGAGTATTTTTTCTTTGGAGACGACACAGAGCACGGACTTCCGCCAGTCTGCGAACATCCTCACTTCAATAAATGTCTTCGCATAAATTACGCAGGAGACGAGGATGAAGTTGATGAAGGCATCAGGATAATCGCCGAAACTTACCGGAAATTTTCTAAATAGACGTCTTTTCGTTGAGCTTTTCGGCAACAGCCAGAAGTTTTTCACGGTCGTTCATTGACGGATCATCAAGAACGGCCTGGAAAAGTTCATTTAAAATCAAGCCAAGTTTTTTTCCAGGCTGAATTCCTCTTTCAATAAGGTCTTTTCCATTCACTTTTAGATCTTTCAAGCTCAAAGCCGAGTGTTCATCCTCGATTTTTTTAATCCGCTCTTTTAGTTCAAGAATGTTTTGAATTACGGGGTCGCCGGGTTCTGCCTTTTCGCAATTTTTGCCATAGTTGTCGGCAAGCCTGAGTTCAAAAAGGTCGTCAAGATAGCCTTTTCCCACTCTAACCAAAAAACGGCGCACAGAAGAATCTTTCCATTCCGGCTCATAATAAAACATATGCTCGCGAATCAGGTGGCAGACTCTTTCGATTTCGGCATTTGAAAATTTTAACCTTGCAAGGACTTTTTCCGCAATTTCCGCCGAATAAATTTCGTGTTTCCAAAAATGAATTATTTCAATTTTTTCTTTCGTCACAGGATTTTCTTCAAAACTTACAGTTCTTGCCCTTACTTTTCCTACATCATGAAAAAGGGCTGCAATTCTGACAATATAATTGTCTTTTGGAGCGCCATCGCACGAAAAAATATTGTGATCAAGAACATCAAACTGATGAAACCCCCTCGCGTCTGCCTGCGTAACACCGCGGCCTTCTGCAAGCTCCGGAATAAAAAGCTTTAAAATTCCTGTCTGTTCCATAAGTTTTAGGCCGACAGACGGAAGAGGACTTTTTAAAATCTTCAAAAATTCGTCGCGGAAACGTTCCATCGAAATTGAATTGATTTTTTTCTGAACTTCGCAATTGGAAATTTCTAAAAATGTAGAGGTTTCTATGCAAAAATCCAGCTGGCTTGCAAACCTAAGCGCCCGCACAGGACGCAGGCCGTCTTCCATAAAGCGTTCATGCGGATTTCCGACTGTTCTGATTGTTCTGTTTTTTATGTCAAGCTGGCCGCCAAACGGATCGACCAAATGTCCGTCGTCAAGGCTTGCCGCGATTGCGTTCATTGTAAAATCCCTGCGGCTCAAATCGTCATCAATCGACTCAGCAAAGACCACCTTGTCAGGATGCCGTCCGTCAGAATATCCCTGGTCGGCTCTGTATGTTGTAACTTCGATTTCTTTTTTCATAAAATGAACTGTTACAGTACCATGCTTTATTCCTGTCGGAATTACGTGACGAAAAAGTTTTATTACATCTTGCGGATGTGCATTTGTCGTCAAATCCCAGTCGCTCGCGCTTTTGTTAAGAAGAATGTCGCGCACAGCGCCGCCAACTAAAAACGCTTCAAAACCAGCTTCTTTAAAAATCGAATTCATTTTTTTGAGTTCATAGGGAATCTGAATTTTTTTCATATTTTAATCTCACTTTTTCACAAGTCCGCCCGAAAGAATTTCTATCGAATTTGAAGCAAGGCAGATAAAAACCGCCAGAATAAAAAATACAATAAAAATTATAAGGTGAACATAAAAATAGATTTTTTTAGTCGAAATAATGTAAAAAATGCACTCAAGGCAGGCTGCAAGGGCAAAAAATCCTGTCCCGATTGAAGCGCAGCATATAGAAAAAAGAATGAGATTTAAATTCTCATCAAGAAAATTCTGAATATTTCCCGAAAAAAAGAGCACAATCTGAGAAACAAGGACGCAGCTAAAAAAAATAAATGCGCGGCGCGTAAGAGAAAGAAGCAGCGGCAATCTGCGGAAAACTGTAAAATATCTGAGATTTTTCCATTTCGGCTGAGCTTTTCGGAGTTTTTTATTGTCTGACAGTTCTTTTTCCATGCTTGCTAACTGCTTTGGTTTCGTTATAAAATCATCTCTAATCTATAAAATAAATTATACAGAAAAAGGGCTGGTATGAAAAAGGGTTTTATAAGCTTTATAATAATTCTTTTATTTGCGGGATTTGTTTTTTATCTCGGTTTTGTAAGTTTTAGGGTTCCTGTCGGGAAATACGGTGTAATGACGTCAAAAACTTCCGGCGTGTATCAAAAAATCATAGAAAATGAAAAATTTTGCTGGCGATGGGAAAAAGTCATCCCAAAAAACGCTGAAATTTATGTTTTTGAAAAAAAATCCTGTGTCTTTGAGCAGTCGTTTTCAGGAGAACTGCCTTCCGGAAAAATTTATTCAAGCCTTGTTAAGGGCGAGCCTGATTTTTCCTATTCATTTGACTTTGAAATTTTTCTTTCTGTAAAACCGGAAAATCTTATAAAACTTGTGGCTGCGCAGAATTTAACAGGGCAAAAGTCGCTTGAAGAATATCTTCAAAAAATTTCTGCAAAAATTTCACAGGAATTGAGCCAGTACATTATAAAAATGAATGAAAACACAGTGATCGCTTCTTACAATGTGCCGGAAATTATCGAAAATCTTAATCTGAACAACAAATATGATTCTGTGACAGTCGATGAAATTCTTATAAAAAAGGCTTCTGTCCCTGACTTAAATCTCTATAACCTGGCAAAAGAATCTTATAAAAAGCTTCAGTCTGAAATTGATGCAAATCTGGCCGAATACGCAAAACAGCATGCTCAAAAAATCATCGAAAATGAAAATTCAGTAAAAAAACTTTCAAAAATCGGCGAAATGCTTAAGCAGTATCCGGAACTCAATTCGCTTCTTTCAAATGCAAGCGCGTCAGAAGTATTGAAAGCGCTGAATGATTTAAAATAAAAAAAACGCAGGCAAAAACAGACGAACCACCGTTTGTTTCTACGTATAAGGATAATTAAAAATGAATTTGTTTTTTAGCAAGAAATTAAGGCTTTTTGGAATTCGCGGCGCAACTGGCTGCGAAAATACTAAAGAATCAATTGCAAAAAATGTCGTCGAAATGTGCTCAAAACTTTTTTCAGAAAATAAGGTTTTGCCAGAAAATATCGTTTCTATTCAATTTACTTCGACAAATGACTTAACAGCAATGAATCCTGCCGCGGCGTTGAGGCGCGGAGAAAACTGCGGCATTGACGTTTCTAATGTACCTTTGTTCTGCAGCCAGGAACCAGAAATTGAAGGCAGCCCTGAAAAAATGATCCGCATCCTCGTTACTGCGTATCTCGGTTCAAACTCAAAGATAAAACCTGTTTATATAAACGGCGGAGAAAAGCTCCGTCCGGACTTTGCAAAAAAAAATTTAAAAAACTTTTAAAAAAATTATAAAAAGACTATTGACAGTTTTTTTTCAGTTTGCTAGTATATAAACACATCGCAGGGGTAACTAAGTAACTCAAGCGAAAAAAATAAAAATGCTGCCTTAGCTCAGTTGGTAGAGCACGTGATTTGTAATCTCGGGGTCGAGGGTCCGAGTCCTTCAGGCAGCTTTTTTTTTATTAAAGGGGAGTTTCCCGAGTGGTCAAAGGGGACAGACTGTAAATCTGCTGCCTAGTGCTTCGTAGGTTCGAATCCTTCACTCCCCAGAATTTTGAGCCTTAAGTTAAATCTTAAGGCTTTTTTATTGTATTTTTTGTCCTTGCACAGGAAAATAAAATGTCTTTGTCAGAAAACAATTCTGAAAATAAAATTCCTCCTGAAAATTCCGGTTCATTTGAATATAATTTTAGTGGCAGGGAAGTAAAACTTCTTGCCAGATTTTTAAGAAAAAATCAGCCGCAAATTCCATCCGGACTTGAAAATTTTTCCAGAAAAGTTGAGCTGTATATTTACAGCCTTATGTCGATTGACGAAGTTGAAAAATTTTTTAGCGCCGAAGACTGATTTTTCGCTGGAGTGATTATGAATAAAAAAACATTCGCTCGTTGCGCAGCTGCCTCTGTTTCGATTTTTTTTCTTTTTGTCTTAGTTTTTTTTCTTACAGAACTTTATGTTCCCGTGTCGATTTCAAAAAAGTCTGAAAAAATTCGCATTGAAATTCCTTCAGGGACAAGCACAAGAAAAATTGCTTCGATTTTAAAAAAATCGAATCTTATTCGTTCTGAAAACTTTTTTTATGCATCCTCAAAATTTCCGGTTGTTTTTGGACGAAAAACTCCGTATCTTTTAAAATCCGGAGTTTACGAACTGAGTCCGAATATGACAGTTGCTCAAATTCTTTCCGAGCTTGAATCCGGCCATCAAGAATACATAAAAACTGTATTGCCGGAAGGGCTGACTGTTTCTAAAATCGCGGAAATTCTTGACGAAGAAGGCGTCTGCAAAAAACAGGACTTTATTCTTGCATCGAGAAATTATTCGCTTTTAAAAAAATATCAAATTCCAGCCGCAACCTTAGAAGGATTTCTTTTTCCAGATACCTATTTTTTCACACCGGGAATGAAGGCTGAAGAAGTTGTTGAAATGATGGTAAATAATTTTTTCAAAAAAATTGAATCTATTCCCGAATATTCAGGAAAAAACGTTTCAGAATATTACAGCACGATTGTCCTTGCTTCTGTCGTTGAGCGTGAATATCGCGTCGCAAGGGAAGCACCTTTGATTGCTTCTGTCTTTAAAAACAGAATTGAACAGAATATCGGCCTTTATTCCTGCGCAACAATTGAATATATAATCACAGAAATTCTAGGAAGACCGCATCCAGATGTAATTACTTACGATGACTTAAAGATTGATTCACCTTACAACACTTACAAATGGGCAGGACTTCCTCCGTCTCCGATCTCCAATCCTGGAACCGTCGCTTTAAAAGCCGCCGCAACCCCTCCAAAAACCGATTATTATTATTTTACGCTTAATGACGAGATGAACGGAACTCATACTTTCTCAAAAAGCTTCAGCTCTCATTCAAAGGCTGGAATTCAATTTAAAACAAAAAAGGCGGCATCATCAAAATAATGGCTGGATTTATTACTCAAGAATCAATTGAAGCGGTAAAAAGAGCGGCAGATATTGTTTCTGTAGTTGGAGAATATGTAAAGCTTGATAAACGCGGCTCGGATTTCTGGGGATGCTGTCCTTTTCATGGCGAAAAAACCGCTTCTTTTCATGTTATTCCTGAAAAAAATGCGTATTACTGTTTTGGCTGCCATGCCGGCGGACCTTCGGCAATAAAATTTATTCAGGAAATTGAAAAAATCTCGTTTCCGGAAGCAGTCGAGCTTCTTGCAAAAAAATTCGGAGTTGCGCTTCAATATTCAGAAAACGGAAATGCAGAATACAAGGTTGATCACACAAAAGACGACTTAAAATCCCTTTACAACAGGCTTGCAGGAACTTTTAACTATCTTCTTACTCAGACCGATTCTGGCAAAAAGGCGCTTTCGTACATAAAAACTCGTGGAATCACAGACGAAATAATAGAAAAATTTAAATTTGGCTATGCTCCTGCCGACCGTTACTGGCTAAAAAAATTCCTTCATTCAAAGAATTTCAGCGAAGAACTGCTTTCTTCGTCAGGGCTTTTTTCTAAAAATTACAAGGATATGAGTCTTTTTTCCGACCGTTTTATGATTCCAATTTTTGATGAACGGGGAGATTGCGTAGCTTTGAGCGGGCGCGTAATTCCTCCGTCAGATGAATCTCAGAGAAAATACATAAATTCGCCTGAAACGGCAATCTATTCAAAAAAAAACACTCTTTTTGCCTTGAACCTTGCAAAACGCTCAATGGGCGAAAAAGGTTTTGCGATAATCTGCGAAGGCCCGATGGACTGCATTGCGTACCATCAGGCAGGAATAACAAATGCCGTTGCTTCCTGCGGAACATCTTTTACAGAAGAACATATTCAAAAACTAAAGAGATATGCTTACAGCCGTGAAAATGGCGTTTCTACAGTTTACCTTTCGTTTGACTCCGACGGGGCCGGACAGAGCGCTACAAGAAAAGCAATTATTGCATGCAGAAAGGCTGGAATCGCTGTAAAAGTAATAAAACTGACCGGTGGAAAAGATCCTTCGGAAATTTTACTCAAATACGGTGCAGAAACCTTGACGATAGATGTCAATAACGCTATATTAGATTCTGACTATCTGTTTGAATCTTTGATGAATGAATATCCGGCTGATACGCCAGACGGAAAAGCTCGAATTTCGATGGCTTTTTTCCAATATGTAGATTCACTTCAAACTGACATTCAGAAAGAAACTAGCTTGGAGCAGCTTTGTCAAAAACTTAACCTGTCGAGTCAAGCTGTTCTCAGAGATTACAATAATCGGGAAAGTGCCCGCAGCCGTTTAGAAAAACGGACAGATTTACAAAACAGCGAAACCGATGAAAACATCCGGAAAGGAATGGAATTAAGAGTTTTGCTCGCAGTAATCGCCGATACTAATCAGTTTGAGCTGATGCGGCGGGAAATAAACGAAGATGTCTTTGAATCATCTGAAGCTAAACAATTATTCATTATTCTGGAGGATTGCTACCAGCAGAAAAACCTTTCTTTCAGTTCAATTTGCGAACACTGTAAAGATCCGAAATTAACGCGACTGATTACCGAAGGTGTAATGTCCGGAGAATATTCTCAAAATACGGAAAAAATTATCAGAGACGGAATTGAAATAATTAAAGGAAAAAATTTAAAACGTCAGATGGATTATATAATCGAGCGGCTAAAAGTTCTAAAAAATCCTTCTACACCTGAGCAGATAAAAGAATTTAATTCTTTAATGAAAGAAAAAATGAATATTGACAGGCTCGTTTGTTCTAAAAAAAATTAGAATATAAATTCAATTAAAAAAGAGGCAAAAAATGGATCAGGAACTCGATCCCGTAGTTGTAAAACTTCTTGAATATGCGAAAGATAAACAGATAATTTCTTGGGACGAAATCAATGAAATTCTCGGCCAGGACTTTGTTAATTCTCCAAAAATGGAAAATGTGCTTCAACTTTTAACCCAGAATAATATTCAGGTTATGGAAGAAGACAATCTCGATGAAGACGAAGACAGTGACGAAAGTCTTGATGAAGACGGAGAAAGTGAAGAATCTGACGATGAATCTCATATTGTAAACGGAGATAAAGATTCTAGCGTTGACGACCCGATTCGCCTTTATCTGCGCGAAATCGGTAAAGAAAAGCTTCTTACAGCAGAAGAGGAAGTAAAATATTCAAAAGAAATGGAAGACGGAGAAAACATCATAAAAGGTGTTATAAAAGATTCCGGAATGATGATTCCTGAATTTTTTGTTGTTGCCCAGAAGGCTTTTACTAGAATTGATCCGCATGAACCTGGAAAAGCAAGAAAAGAAATCAACGAAGAAATGGCAGAAAAGCGCCGCTTAAAGTCTTGCTATTCAGAATGGATAAAACCTGTTTTGCCAGAAATGAAACAGTATATGGCTTTGAAAAAAACACTTTTTGAAGCAGAGCAATCAGCAGATATTTTTGACAATTCTCAGCTTGTTGAATTGAGTGCAAAAATTTTGCCAGAACTCAAAAAAATAGAAATTCAATCTGAGGAAATTGAAAAATTCAGTGGAAAATTTGAAGAAGCAACTGATAAAATTGAAGATTACCGCCGCAGCCAAGAAAAGAAAATGAAGGAACTGAGAATCTCAAGCCCTTCAGAACTTCGCAGCCTTGGCCGTAAACTCGCAATTCATTCAGAAGCGTTAAAACTCGAAAAAGAGCTTGGAATGTCAAGCGATGAAATTCGCGATGTTTATACGCAGATCCAGAAAATAGACAGAAAACTCCGCCGCATGGAATACGATTTTGAAAACAGCGTGGAAGAAATTCTTACAAAGGCAAAGGAAATCAACCGAGGAAAACGCATGATGGAAAAGGCAAAGAATAAGCTCATCAATGCAAACCTCCGCCTTGTTGTTTCTATTGCAAAAAAATATACAAACCGCGGATTGCAGTTCTTTGATCTTGTCCAGGAAGGAAATATCGGTCTTATCAAGGCTGTTGAAAAATTTGAATATCGCAAAGGTTACAAATTCTCGACTTACGCAACATGGTGGATACGTCAGGCGATTACCCGTTCAATTTCCGATCAGGCTAGAACAATCCGTGTTCCAGTCCACATGATTGAGCAGATAAATAAAGTTGTCCGCGAAAGCCGCCAGCTTATGCAAAAACTGGGACGTGAGCCAAACGATGAAGAAATCGCGCAGCAGCTTGGCTGGCCTGTCGCGCGTGTAAAACAGGTTAAAAATGTTGCAAGAGAACCAATTTCTCTCGAAACTCCAATCGGCGAAGAAGAAGACAGCCAGCTCGGAGATTTTATCGAGGACAAGGAAGTTGAAAATCCTGCGAATCAGACTGCATACAAGATGCTTCAGAATCAGTTGCACGAAGTTCTTTCTTCTTTGCCTGAACGTGAACAGGAAGTTCTTAAAATGAGATTTGGACTTGACGATGGCTACAGCTTGACTTTGGAAGAAGTAGGGCTGTACTTTAACGTAACCCGTGAACGAATCCGTCAGATTGAAGCAAAGGCTCTCCGCAGGCTTCGACATCCGCGCCGTGCCAGCGGTCTTCGCGATTACATCGAATCGTAAAAAGCGATTGATAGACAAAAAAAAGTTAATTCTATATAATTTTTCGAATACTTACCTAGGGGATATTAAATGGCAATGACAGAAGTTTTTGATAAGCTTAAGGCTCTGCAGGATGTTCTTGCAGAAAAATACAGCCTTATGGCTAAAATTGAAGATTCTCCAAAACAGCTTTTTACACAGGATGAGCTTCTCGTTCGTTTAAGAAAAGAATTTCTGGAAACAAGCGCAGTTTATGAGAAAGTAAAGGCTGAAGCAAGTCAGCTCCAGCTTGAGCTTGAAGAAGCAGAAAAATCTCGTGAAGCTGGCGAAAAAGGAATGGACAGCATTTCTACTCACCGTGAATATGAAGCGCTTGAAAAACAGATCAACGAAGCATCTGCAAAGGAATCTGGAATCCGCAGCGAGCTCCAGAAAAAAGACAAAGAGCGCGAAGAGCTTAACGAAAAACTCCGAATGGACGAGGAAATGATAAAAGCTCAGGAAGCTGAGCTTAATTCAAACAAGGCCGCCCTTGAAAGCGAAGTTCAGTCATATCAAAATCAGATAAAAGAACTTGAAGCTCAGGAAAACGAAATTACTCCTGGATTGGATAGCGAAATTGTCTACAAATTCCAGAGAATTATACAGCGTAACCGTGAAGGTATCGTTGCTGTAAAGAACGGTGTCTGCACAGGTTGCCACATGATTCTTCCAGCGCAGTTTGCCAACGAAGTTCACGAAGGCGAAAAAATTCTTTTCTGTCCATATTGCAGCCGTATCCTTTTCTATCAGGAAATTGCAGAAGGCGAAGAGGCGGAAGACTTCCTTTCAATGGACGAAACAGGAACACTTGCTGATTTTGATGACGAGTTCAATGATGAGTATGACGAAGAATCAGACGGAACTGATGATGATTCTCTTGATGACGGAGATGAAAAATCAATTTCTTTTGACGACTAATAAAAATAAAAAAATTATACAGAAAAGAAATAATCGTGCCCGCAATTTTTAATGATAAATTTTGCAGGTGAGGAAAGTCCGGGCTCCACCGGAAAAGATGCCTGGTAATAACAGGGCGGAAAACGGCAGTTGCATTTTTATGTATAACCCGTCTTCCGACAGAAAGTGTCACAGAAAATAAACCGCCTTAATAAAGGCAAGGGTGCAAAGGTGAGGTAAGAGCTCACCGCATAAATGGCAACATTTATGGCAGGACAAACCTCATTTGGAGCAAAGTCAAGCAGTGGTTTTGGTTTCCGGCCTTTAAGCCACGGGTAGACTGCTAAAGGCTTTTGGCGACAAAAGTTTCGGATAGATGGTTATGAGTCCGGTAAGATTTTTAATTTTGCAGGACAGAACAGAACCCGGCTTATTTTCTTTTCTGTTTTTTTATTTAAAAAGCATAGCGGTGGGAAAATGAAATTCAATATTTTGCCAGGTGGAACAGTAAAAAGAAAAAGCCATGTGCTTCGCAACAGCATTATTTTATTTTGCTGTATGCTTTTTTTATCTGCCGTTACTTTTTTTATCTGCCGTCTAATTGATATTCACGTTTATAAAGGAAATTCAATAACACACTTATCAAAAGAATGGAAAAATTTTAATTATCAAAAAGTTTATGATATAAGCGGCGCGATTTTAAGAGACAATGCTTTTAACAACAAGGCTTTGACGTACCGCGGATATTCTGCATTTTATCTTGCCAATGCAGCGGTTGAGCCTTCAGAAACCCAGACTTTCCTCGACGAGTCGATAATCAGTTTGCGGCTTGCCCTTCATAATGCAAAATCTTCGCTTATTCCGCAACTTGAATATATGCTCGGAAAGGCTTATTTTTACAAAGATTCGGCATCAAACTATCATTACTATGCAGACCTTGCAATTCTTTATTTGAACCGTGCCCTGAAAGACGGTTATCTGGCGGATGATATTCCTGAATACCTGGGCTTAAGCTATGCTTCTCTTGGCATGACGATGGAAAGCATTTCTGCTTTTACTCAAGCGCTTTTGACTCGGGAAAGCGACTTGCTTCTTCTTTCAATTGCAGAACAGTATTATAATGCAGGACAGGCCGCGGCGGCAGAGCAGTATCTGTTTAGAATTTCAAAAGAATGCAAGGAAGAGAAAATAACAGATAAGGCTCATCTTTTGCTTGGAAAAATCTACACAGGACAAAAGAAATTTGCTGAAGCTAAAAAAGAATTTGATTCAATTCTCAAAAAAAATGAAAATTCTGCTGACGCTCTTTGCGGTCTTGGTGTAATATATGAGAATATGGGTGATATTATAAAAGCTCGTTCTTACTGGCGAAAAGCCTTGAAAGCACAGGTTAATCATCCTGAATCATTAAAAAAACTAGCTGAATATAAATAAGTGTAAAAAAAAATTTAAAATGCACATAAATATGAAAAAAATGGGGCTGGGAGGAATAAAATGGGTTTTTTTGACCGTTTTTCAACAGATGTTGGTATTGACCTGGGAACTTGCAACACGCTGATTTATGTACGTGGAAAAGGGATTGTAGTTGATGAGCCTTCAGTTATTGCCGTAGAAAAAGGAACTAAGCGGGTCGTTGCAGTTGGCGCTGAGGCTAAACGCATGCTCTGGAAAACTCCAAAAAACATAATTGCAATCAGACCTCTTGCAGACGGTGTAATTGCTGACATTGACAGCGCCGAGAAAATGATCCGCTATTTTGTTGCAAAGGTTGTTCCTCGTCATCAGTTGTTCAAATCAACTCGTATGAAAATCGGGATTCCTTCTTGCATTACTCAGGTTGAACGTCGCGCAGTAATCGAGGCAGCCCTTAAAGCCGGAGCAAAAGAAGTCGATGTAATTGAAGAATCCCTGGCTGCGGCAATCGGTGCAAAAATTCCTATTGATGAGCCTGCAGGACATATGGTTTGCGACATTGGCGGCGGAACGACAGAGGTTTCTGTAATTTCTTTGGGAGGAATGGTTGTAACAAGTTCAATTCGTGTCGGTGGAGATAAATTTGACGAAGCCATTGTAAAGCACATTCTTCAGGTTTCAAATTTGAACATTGGACAGCAGACAGCCGAAAAAATTAAAATTCAAATTGGAAACGCAGAAACTGACGGCACTACAAACGAAAAAATGCAGGTTCGCGGAACAGATGCTATCACTCATCTTCCACGCCTTCTTGAAATCGACTCTCTTGAAATCCGCGAAGCCCTTAAAGAACCTGTAAAAAAAGTTGTGGATGAAGTAAAACGAACTTTGGGAAAAACGCCTCCAGAACTTGCAGCCGATATTATCGAGCGCGGAATCGTAATGACTGGCGGTGGAAGCATGCTCAAAGGTCTTTCAAAACTTATTTCAAAAGAAACAGGAGTTCCTGTAATTCTTGTTGAAAAGCCTCTTGAATGTGTTGCTCAGGGCGCAGGCCAGGCCTTTGATGTATTTAACGACGTGTCAAGCGGCCGCATGGTTTACAGCGATATTAACGACTAAGTAAAAATGGCACGGCGTTCATTTTCTTTTAGTTTCGCAGAATTTATATTCTTGATTCTTCTCTTTCTGTCTGGATTAGCGCTTGCTTTTAGTGGCGGCGGTTTTGTATTAAATTTTCAGAGAGTTGGTTTTTCTGTGGTAACTTCACTGCAAAAAGCAGTTTACTCGGTTTGCGACGGTGTGACCGGAGTTTTTACGGCAGTTGCAGAACTCAAAAGCCTTAAAGCAGAAAATCAGGAATTAAAAGAAAAACTTAAAAATTATGAATTTTTACAGAGAAACAATACTGAAATTCGAAAGGAAAATGAGCGTCTGAGAGAACAGCTTCAATTTGCCACTCATATCGAACAGAAAAATTTTCCTGCCCAGATAATCGGACGAAATCCAGACAATATCTATTCGGGAATTACCATAAACAAGGGCAGCCGCAGCGGCATAAAAAAAGGAATGTCGGTTATTGCGGTTCAGAATGGAACGACAGGTCTTGTCGGAAAAATTGTTACCGTAGGATTGGAAACAAGCCTTGTAATGCCAGTTTATGATTCAAAATGCGTTGTTTCTTCAAGAATTCAAAATACGCGTGATATTGGACTGGTAAATGGAAGCGGAAATGCAAATTCGCCGCTGCAAATGAAATATATAAAAAAGAGGGTTCTTCCTGAACTTAATTTTGGTGATATTGTAGTTACTTCCGGCGAAACTGATAATTATGTTGCTGATATTCCTGTCGGCACGATTACAAATATTATGGTAGTTGAATACGATTCGTCTCTTAATATAGAAATTACTCCTGTCGTTGATTTTGCACGTCTTGAAACTGTCATTGTGACAGATTTAAAAGAAACAAATCCGCTGCTGGAAAGGAGGCGCCAGTAAATGAAATCTTTTGGTTTTGCCTGTCTTTTTTTTCTGGGATTCGCCCTGCTTGAAAGCGCCGTGCTTTCAAATATTTTAATTTTGCCGGCAATTCCTGATTTTATTTTGCTTTGCTCCCTTTATTTTAGCCTGAACAATGGCCGACTTTTTGGCGCATGCTCAGGTTTTGCAAGCGGTCTTTTTCTTGATTTTTTCTGTGCTGTTCCTTTTGGCTATAACTGTCTGCTCCGCACAGTTTTTGGCTATGCTGCAGGGCTTTTCAGCAAAACTTTGAATATAAACGGAATGTTTTTTCCGTTTATACTCGGCGCCTTTTCTACGTTGTTTAAAGCCTTTGTTTTATGGTTAATCGCTGTCTTTTATCCGAACGTTAACGTTAGCTACAGCATTTTTTCAATTTCGTTCGGTTTTGAACTCCTTTTTAATTCTATTTTGGCTCCTTTTGTTTTTAAGTTTTTAAATATTTTCAAAAATGGAATTCTCCTTGATTTAGAGAAGGTTCGTTAATGGACGATTTTAATAACGACTTGTTTTCCAGCTATGAAAAAAGTCTTGCTGCCTCAAAAAAAAATATCCGCATCATCATTCTTCTTCTAGGACTTGCTTTAACTTTTTTTATTTATACGGTAAAACTTTTCAGCCTTCAGGTTGTTGAAGGAAAGGCTTACAGACAGCGTTCAAGAACTATTTCAAGCCAGATAAAGACAATTTCTGCACAACGCGGCGAAATTTTTGATAGAAACGCTTCTCTTCCTTTGGTTATTAACACAGATTCTTTTGCGGTTGACCTAATTCCTGCTGAAATTCCTTCCGATTATTATGACACTGTCGTTTCAAAACTTGCAAAATACCTTGATATTCCAAAAAGCTATATCGATAAAAAAATTCCTGCACGAATGAGAAATTCCTATAAGGCGATTGAAATTCGCGTAAATGTGCCTTTTAATACAATTTCTAATATCGCAGAAAATATTACCGACCTTCCAGGAGTAAGCTGGCGTTCAAAACCAATGAGAAACTACGTTGAAACAGGTTCTATAAGCCATGTAATCGGTTATGTCGGCGATATTACAAAAGATGAATTCAATGTTATGTATAATCATGGCTATAAGGCGAATTCGATTATTGGAAAAACTGGAATTGAAAAGCAATATGACCACTATCTCCAGGGAAAAAACGGTCTTGAAAGCCGTACTGTAGATGCGCGCGGACATATTATTTCCGATATTCCAGTAATTCAACCTCCAGAACCTGGCAAAAATCTTGTTTTGACGATTGATTCGCGCATTCAAAAACTTGCAGAACAGGCGCTTGGAAAAAGAGTAGGTGCGGCAGTTGTTTTACGGCCTTCAAATGGAGAAGTCCTGGCAATGGTAAGTTATCCTTTTTATGACCAAAATCTTTTTAATTCTGATGATGCTGCCAATGAATATACAAAACTTGCGACAAGTCCGAATAATCCTCTTTTGAACCGTGCGGTAAATGCAGTTTATCCTCCTGCTTCTACTTTTAAAATAATTATGACAACTGCAATTCTGGCAGAAAAAGCGATTCCTCCAGAAAAAAAAATTGAGTGCCCTGGACGAATTGTCCATGGAAACAGAACTTTTACCTGCCACATAAAATATCCTGGACACGGCTACCTAGATTTAAAAAATGCGCTTGCCCAGTCATGCGATGTTTATTTTTGGATTGTCGGAAGGGATAATCTTGGCGTAGATAAAATTGCTTCTTATTCAAAAGAATTTGGTTTTGGAGAAAGTTTGGGTATAGACCTTCCGGCACAGTCTACAGGTTTTGTTCCAACAAGCCAGTGGAAAGAGCGCCGTTATCATGAAACATGGAAAGACGGTGATACTATGAATATGTCAATCGGACAGGGATACACTCTCGTTACTCCGATGCACGTGGCAAATATGGTTGCAATGGTTTGCAATGAGGGGAAAATTTATAAACCCCATCTCTTAAAAGAAGTGCGTGATCCTTCTACAAACGAAACAATCGAAATAATAAAGCCTGAAATTTTAAGGGAATCGAATATTGACAATGCAGTATGGAAAGAAGTTCAAAAAGATATGCGGTATATGATTACCGATGGAACTGCCCAATATCCTATGAACAACAGGCGTTTTCAGCTTGCAGGAAAAACTGGAACTGCTGAAGTTAACGGCGCTCAAAAAAACCACTGGCATTCCTGGATGGTCGCTTACGGCCCTTACGATGCGCCAGTTGAAGAGCAATATGTTGTCTCTGTACTTGTCGAAGCCGTAAATGACTGGGAATGGTGGGCTCCGTATTGCACGAACATCATTTTTCAGGGAATTCTGGCAAACCAGACTTTTGATGAGGCAATCGATACTTTAGGTTTTAGATATTTGGTAAAGACAAAGAACAGACAGGAATAATAGAATGAAGACAAGATTTTTTCAGATATTTGATTATTTTCTCTTTATCTGCGTACTTTTTCTAGTTTCACTTGGAATTATGTTCATCTATTCATCTGCGATCAATTCTGAGGGCTTTTTAGTTTCAAAAGAATATGTAAAACAGATTATCTGGGCTGGAATTGGAATCGTTCTTTTGATTTTTACAGCAATAACTGATTATAGAAGAGTTATTCGCTATGTACCGTATCTTTACGCTGGTTTTGCAATTCTTTTAATCTATACAAGAATTTTTGGACGCTATGTAAATGGCGCACGCTCCTGGATTGGTTTTGCCTCGTTTGGAATTCAGCCTTCAGAATTTTGCAAAATCATCTATATTATGTTTTTGGCATTATATCTTACAAATTCAAAATCAGAATCGCCTAGAAGAAGATTTTTTGTTTCTCTAGGAATTTTTCTTCTTCCGACAGGGCTGATTCTTTTGCAGCCAGACCTTGGAACTGCAATGGTTTACATTCCGATTTTTTTGATAATGTGCTTTGCCGCAGGGCTTCCGCTTCGCTATATTTTTTTTATATTTGCAGGCGGACTTTTGACAATAATTTTTACCGTTCTTCCGATTTATCAGACTGAAATTGCTCACATAAATTACAAACTAATCAGCGTCCTTACAAATGGAAAACTAAGTATTCTTGTTATCATTGCGTCGCTTGCAATCTGCATGATTGGAGTAACAGGCAAATTTTTCTTTCCTGAAAATAAGTATTTTTACTGGATCGCGTATTATGCGGGAATGTTCTGTGCGGCTCTGATACTTTCAAAAGTTGCAGGAAAGGTTCTAAAAGATTACCAGATAAAAAGATTGATTGTTTTTATAGATCCGGACTCTGACCCAAGAGGAGCCGGATGGAATATAATTCAGTCAAAAATAGCAATTGGCTCAGGAAACTTATTTGGACAAGGATTTTTACGCGGAACACAAAGCCATTACCGTTTTTTGCCAGAACAGAGCACGGACTTTATTTTTAGCATTTTGGCAGAAGAATTTGGTTTTGCAGGCTGCATGGCAGTTTTCATTTTATATTTTGGAATTCTCATTCGAATGGTTTACATTATGAGAGCAACAAATAACGAATTCGGATATTTTATAATTTCAGGAATTCTTGCAATGTTTTTCTTTCATTTTATTATAAATGTAGGAATGGTAATGGGAATTATGCCAATTACAGGAATTCCCCTGCTTTTTTTGTCTTACGGAGGCTCATCCCTTTGGACCGCAATGATCTGCATCGGACTCGTAATGAGCATAAAAGGACATAAATTCGAACTATAAAACTAAAAAATTGATTTATAGCAGAGCAAAAACCCTACACAGAAATGTCAGGGCTCAAAAAAAATCAGATAACTTTTGCAGAGCTTTTTACAACGGATTATAAAAAAGAATATGCCCGGGAGGGGACTTGAACCCCTATGAGATTGCTCTCACTAGGACCTGAACCTAGCGCGTCTGCCAATTCCGCCACCCGGGCAATAAACACGATATGGTTTTTATATTATGCAAAAAACTTTTTATCGTGTCAATTATCCGCTTTTGTTTTTTGTGTTTTAGGCATATTTTGGACAAGGGATTGCAAGGGTGAGCGAAGCGAAAACAAAGGTCAGCCTTTGGTCGGAGGCGAAAGCCGTAGCCCTGAAAAGCCCGTTTTTTGCGCAGCAAAAATGGCCCAGAATTGTTTACATTTTTTTTGTATTGACCAGACTGCAAAAAAAAGTTATATTTTTAGCAACCCCTTGAGACTTCGTACGAAGTTTCCATTTGACCATAAGGAGAACATACAAGATGAGAAAGTATGAACTTATGACTGTTTTCTCTACAGAAGAAGACAAATTTAAGGCAGCTTCTGATGCAGTTCGCTCAGTGCTTGCCAATTTCGGTGCAAAAATCGACAAAGAAGAGTCTTACGGTGACCGTGACTTGACTTATGTTATCGAAAAACAGAAACGCGGTCGTTTCGTTCTTTTTACAGTTAGCGCAAATCCTGCGAAAATTACAGAAATCGAAACTCAGTTCAAATTAACACATAGCCTTTTGAAGTGGCTTTTTGTAAAAATCGAAGACTAGAAAGTTATTTTCATCTAATAAACACTGTAAATAACAACCTGGAGGCATTTTATGACAGATATTAACCGAGTAGTCCTTGTTGGACGTCTTGTCCGTGACTTGGGAAATGATCAGCGTGATTTTGCTTATACTCCAAACGGTCAGGCACGCGCTAATATCAGCATTGCGGTAAACCGTAGCCGTAAACAGGGTGAACAGTGGGTTGATGAAGCAAACTTTTTCGATGTAACAATCTGGGGTAAAACTGCGGAAAACCTTAAGCCATACCTTACAAAAGGCAAGCAGATTGCCGTAGAAGGATATTTGCGTCAGGATCGTTGGGAAAAAGACGGTCAGAAATTCAGCAAGGTAGGCATTGTTGCTGACAGTGTAATGCTTCTTGGCGGAAGATCGGATAACGGCGGCACTCAGTCGTCAGGGGGGTACACTCCGAAATTCCAGCAAAATAATGGTTTTGCACAGCAGCAGTCTTATCAGCCACCTGCAGAAAGTCCTTCTTTTGGTGGAAATGGCGGCGGATATTCAGAAGATATCCCATTTTAATGTTTAATCATTAAAATCAATTTTTAGGAGACTTAATATGTCAGACGAAGTAACAACTAACGAAGTTGAACAGAAAGTAAATGTAACAGATACACAGGGCGCTTCAGACGGTCGCGAAGGCGAAGAGAAAGGCGCTCGCAGAGGTAAAAAGTTCTTCCGCAAGAAGGTTTGCCGTTTCTGTGCTAATAAAGTAAAAATAGATTACAAAGATGCAGACGGTCTTAAACGCTTTACAACAGAGCGCGGTAAGATTCTTCCTCGCCGCATTACAGGAACTTGCGCTAAACATCAGCGTGAAGTTGCGCTTGCAATCAAACGTGCTCGTGCAATTTGTCTGCTTCCATTCGTTGCAGAATAATAAAAAATAATAAAACGACGATCCAACTCCTGGTGACGCCGTTTTTTAATATCAAGAGGAGCTTGAAAAAATGAAAGTAATTCTTAATGAAGATGTTAAACATCTCGGAGAAATGGGAGATGTTAAAAATGTTGCTAACGGTTATGCACGCAACTTCCTTTTCCCACACATGTTTGCTGTTCCGTACAATGCTGATACTGTAGCATATTTTGAAGGACGCAAAGCAGAAATCGAAGCCCGCAAAGAAGCTAAAAGAAAGGATGCAGCAAGCGCAAAAGACAAGCTTGAAGCGACACTCGTTGACCTTACTGTTCCTGCAGCTGCAAACGGAAAGCTTTACGGTGCCGTTACAAGCCAGACAGTTGCTGACTTCTTAAACAAAAATGGTTTCGACATTGAGCGCAAACGCATTGAAATTCAGGGTGTTACAATTAAGAGCGTAGGACACTACACAGCATTGATTCACCTTTACGAATCTACAAACGCTGAAGTAAAAATTTCTGTAAAAGGACAGACTACAGACAGCAAACCACAGGAAGTTTCTTCTAAAAAGGAAACACCTGCAGAAACTGCTGAAGTTCCAGCAGAAGAAAAGGCTGAATAGTTTTTTACTTTCAAAATCTGAAAAGTTCAGACAGTTTGAATAAAAGGCCGGAAAATTTTCCGGCTTTTTTTGTTGATTTTTAAATATAAAAAAAAGATTAAAATGCCGTTGATTTTTCATAATTTTTCATAAAAAGATAAAAAATGCAACGACGCTATACTTCAAAAAGAAAAGCACATTTTTACAGGAGCAAATAATGGACGAACGATTAAAAGACTCGGTTCCGCCGCACAATCTTGAAGCGGAAGTTGCAACTTTGGGGGCAATGCTTCTTGACTGGACTTCGATTCAGGATGTTGTAACATTTTTGCTCCCAGAACATTTCTATTCACTTCAAAATCAGATTATTTACAGCACGCTCATAAAACTTTTTGGAAGCGGAATAACCGGAGACATTCTTACTCTCACAAACGAGCTTTCTAAAAACAATGAGCTTGAAAAAGCTGGCGGTGGAGCTTATATTGCATCCCTTACAAATGAAGTTCCTTCCGCCGCAAACATCGATTATTATGCACATGTCGTTTTGGACAGAGCAACTCGCCGAAGCCTCATAAAAATTTCTTCAGAAATCAAGGCTTCTGCGTTTGATGAATCGCGTGAAAGCCGTTCAATTCTTGAAGAAGCGGAAAAAAAGATTTTCGCCCTTACTGATATGGGACAGACGATTCAAATTCACGATATGCACGAAGTTGTCCAAAGAACATCTGAAATAATTCATCAGCATTATCACAACCACGACACTTATTCCGGAATTCCATGCGGTTTTACAAGGCTTGACAGCATGACAAGCGGTTTTCAGAAGTCTGAACTGAGCATCATCGGCGCACGTCCTTCTATGGGTAAAACGGCTATGGCACTTTCTATGATGGAAAATATTGCTATCGACCAGAAAATTCCTTGCGGCTTTTTCTCTCTTGAAATGTCGTTCGAGCAGATTGGCCAGCGCCTTCTTTCACAGGTAAGCAGAATTCCAGGACACAAAATTCGGTCGGGAATAATGAAGCTTGATGATTTGCAAAAAATAAATGATGCCGCAGGACGGGTTTTTGATTCTCCACTTTATATCGTCGACACTCCGAATATGCAGCTTTTGGATTTGCGAGCAATGGCAAGGCGAATGGTGCAGTCAAAAGGTGTAAAAATTATTTTTATTGACTACATCGGTCTTATTTCAACGCAAAATTCAGCCGCTCCTGTTTACGAGCAAGTTTCAGAAATTTCAAAATCACTAAAAAGTCTTGCCAGAGAGCTTGACATTCCTGTCGTTGCCTTATGTCAGGTTGCCCGCGACGCCGAAGGTTCCGAACCGACACTTGCGCAGCTGAGAGGCTCAGGCTCAATCGAACAAGATGCCGATGTTGTAATGTTTATTCACCGTGAACGGAAAAAGACGGAAGAGGGCGAAATAGATCCTGTTCAGGACGCAAAACTGATTATTGCAAAACAGCGTAACGGTCCAATCGGAGATGTAAACCTTCTGTTCTTGAGCTCATATACCAAATTTGAAAATAAAGCTACGGAAGAATAAAAAGGAATTTGAAAACAATTCGAAATTAGTTAGAGGCAAATTTTCTTTTAAATCACAGAATAACCGAGAGAAGTTATTATTTCCTCTATTTTTTTGTTGCCGTTTAATTTTTCTTTTGACAGAATTTTTGCAGATTTTTTCTTAAAATTTACTTTTGCATAGAATCCAGACTCGTTAAGCTTGTTTTGAATGTGGCTTGCGCAGTTTTTACACTTCATTCCATCAATTTTTATGAGCGTCGCATAAGGATAGTGTGATTTATTTTTGTCTAAAGGATTTATTTTTATTTCGGAATTTCCGCTGCTACAGCAGCTTTCGCCATTGAGCCGTTTTATAAAAGACTTTAGTCCTAGACATGCGAGTAAAATCAATAAAATTATCAGGATCGCATTTGCAATCATTTGTTTTCTCCGCAGCAGCTTTTGCATCTGCCGTCTTTAAAAGCCTTGCAAGAATAGCATCCAGCAGGAATTCCTGATTTTTTTTCTATTTTTTTTGATTTGATAATCGAATGAACAACAAAAACAATCCAAAAAGCAATGAACAAAACAATAAAAATATTTGCAATCATTTTTTTCTCCGCAAAAGTTAAAATATCTGTCCGCTTTTTTTTTGCTTTACAAATCGGCAAGTTTTTCTTCGGACAGATATTTTTAAGGCAGTCTCCAAAATTTTTCAGAAATTGCCTTTACTTATTTTAATTTTTTTTGTCCATTTCAGCATACGGATTTTTTCTGAAAAGTCCATACAGGAACATAAGAACAAAAATTATCGCAAAGACAGTTCCTGCGCCAAAATGACCTGTTGTAAAAAGATTGCCAAGCTGATAAACAATCAAAGTTACAATGTAGGCGAAGGCATTCTGGAATAAAATTGCAAACCAGAACCATTTTCGATTGCGAAGCTCATTTGCCATTGTAGAAATTGCAGCAAGACAAGGAGAATCAAGCAAATTGAACAAAAGGAAGCAGAATGCGACAAGTCCTGTCGGGAACCATTTTGCAATTGCATCAACCGCATTTTTTGCATTTCCATCTTCGCTTTCCTCAGCTTCAACTTCATCGCCAGAAATTACATCAGAAACGTTTCCTGCGCCTGCAAGAGCTTCAGTATCTTCATCACTTGCTCCAGCAAGAACGCCCATCGTTGTAACAATTCCTTCCTTTGCAGAAAAACCTGAAATTACAGAAGCGGCGCACTGCCATCCGCCTTCTTCATTTCCAAAACCAAGCGGAATAAACGCATAGCGAAGGACTCCTCCGACTTTTGCCATAATTGAATCATTTGCATCTTCAACAAGGCCAAAAACCGGCTTTTCGGCAGATTGCTGCGCAACAGTCTCATTTTCGCTTTCTTCAGTTTTTACAGACCAGCCGTAGCTTGAAAGGAACCACATTACAAGGCAGGCGAGGAAGAGAATTGTTCCGGCTTTTTTTATGAAAGACCATAATCTCTCCCAAGTATGCAAAAGAACAGTCTTTAACTGCGGAATATGATACTGAGGAAGTTCCATAATAAAAGGCGCAGCAGGACCATGAAAATATTTTGTCTTTTTAAGGATAATAGAAGCGAGCAGAACGCTTAAAATTCCAATTCCATACATAGCAGGACCAACCCACGAACCGTCAGAATTGGTAAATTTAGTCGCAATAATTGCTGCAATCATTGCGATTACAGGAAGTTTTGCGCCGCAAGGAATCCAGGTCGTAGTCATAATTGTCATTCGGCGGTCATTTTCGTTTTCGATTGTACGGCTTGCCATAATTCCAGGAATTCCACAGCCAGAACTTATAAGAAGCGGAATGAATGATTTTCCAGAAAGCCCGAATTTTCTAAAAACCCTGTCCATTACGAACGCAATCCGAACCATGTAGCCAACGTCTTCAAGAATCGAAAGCAAGATGAACAAAACCGCCATCTGAGGAACAAAACCAAGAACAGCGCCAAGTCCACCAAGAATCCCGTTAACGACACAGTCGATAAGGACAGGGTTTGCACCAGCGTTTTCAAGCAAAGTCTGAGCGCCGCCCTGAATCCATTCGCCAAACAAAACATCATTTGCCCAGTCAGTTCCCATCGTGCCGACAGTAGAAACTGCAACCCAATAAACAAACCACATTACAGCAAGGAAAATCGGAATTCCGAGAATTCTGTTTGTAACAATGCGGTCGATCTTGTCAGAAGCAGTCATTGTTTTTCCAGATTTTACAAGGACGCCTTTCAAAATCGCATTTATGCTCTCGTATCTTTCATTTGTAATGATTGATTCAATATCATCGTCATGAGACTTTTCCAAGGCGCAAGTTTCGTTTTCAGCCTTGATTTTTGACTCTTCGTCAAGTTTTAGTTTTGAAAGAATCACGCTGTCCCTTTCAAGAACTTTTATTGCCGTCCATCTGCGCGTAGATTCTTCAATTTCTGAAGGCAGGATCTCTTCAATTGCACCGATCGCCTTTTCAACCTCAGAAGAAAACCGAATTACAGCCGGCTTAGTTTTTTCAGAAGCGGCTTTTTGAGCGGCGGCAATTATTTCTTTTACGCCTTTTCCATGGAGCGCAACAGTTTCGATTACTGGACAGCCAAGTTTTTCAGAAAGTTTTGCCGCATCAATCTTATCTCCTGACTTTTTTAGGGCATCAACCATGTTGAGCGCCATTACGACAGGTTTTCCAAGCTCCATAATCTGAGTTGTAAGATAAAGGTTTCTTTCAATATTTGTCGAATCAACAATATCGATTACGGCAGCAGGCTCGCTTGAAGCCAGATAATCGCGCGAAACTACTTCTTCATTTGTGTATGGCGAAAGCGAATATATTCCCGGAAGGTCAGTCACAATCAAATCGCTTTTGCCTTTTACCTTTCCTTCTTTTTTTTCAACAGTTACTCCAGGCCAGTTTCCAACATACTGAACAGTTCCAGTAAGGGAATTAAACATTGTCGTTTTTCCGCAGTTTGGATTTCCTGCAAGTGCAATTTTAGTACTCATTTTACTATCCTTATTTTGATTTTTATTCAACTTCAATATTTTGCGCATCGTCTTTGCGCACAGAAAGTTCATATCCGCGGATTGTAACTTCCACAGGATCTCCAAGCGGAGCAACTTTTCTTACAAAAACTTTACAGCCTTTCGTAAAACCCATGTCCATAAGGCGGCGTTTTAAGGCTCCTTCACCGTCAAGTTTTGTAACTGTCACGGTAGAACCAACCTCGGCGTCTCTTAAAGTACTCATTTTTTCCTCCTATAAAAATTCAATGAGAAAATATCTACTTCCGATTTTTTTCGGGCGGCTTTTTGCCTTGCAAAAACCGGGCTATCCGTGGCTACGGCGTCTAACGCGCCTGCGGTGCTCCGCACACGCTTTGCGTCCACTCCTATCCCTGCCGCATTTTCTGTTATTTAATCAGAATTTTTGCAGCCATACTTTTGTCAATCGCAAGCCTGACTTCCTTGACCTTAACAATCAAACCGGTTGCAATTTTCTGAATCACTGTAATCTTCGAGCCTTCAGAAAATCCCATGTCAGCCAAATGCTGTTTTACAGCCTGAGTGCCAGTGATCGAGGCAACAGAAACTTCATCTCCGATTGAAGCAAAAAGCAACGGCATAATAAAACCTCCGGCTAAGAATAGTTAGCAAGATTGTAATCTAAATAATAAACACTAACTCTTATTAACCATTGCTAACAATAATAAGTTTTATGTTTTTTTGTCAATATATTTTCCTTTTTTTTAGATATTTTTTTTTATCATTCATTCTGACACTACAAGAACATTGCTCTGCTGACAAAAAACGCAATTTATGCTAAAGTTTTCGTCATAATTCAATCAAATTTCATTTTACAGGAATGAACAATGTCTAAAACTATAGCAATCGGTGCCGACCATGCAGGCTATTTGTACAAGGCCCGCTTAATCGAACATTTAAAATCAAAAGGATTTGAAGTAATCAATGTTGGAACTGACACTGGAGACAGCGTCGACTATCCGGTTTTTGCAGAAAAAGTAGGCGACTTAGTCGATTCAAATCAGGCTTACTGCGGAATTTTAATCTGCGGAACAGGAATCGGAATGAGCATGGCTTCTAACAAGCACAAAGGAATCCGTGCAGCTTTGTGCACTGACCTTGTAATGGCAGAATACACACGCCGCCACAACAATGCAAATGTGCTGTGCATGGGCGCAAGAATCATCGCCTACGAAATGGCGGAAATGATTGCCGATAAATTTCTCGAAACAGAATTTGAAGGCGGCCGTCACCAAAGAAGAATCGACCTTTTTGACAAATAACGAAGGCTAAAATGATTACAGATGTTATTATCATGGCCGGTGGTTTTGGAGAACGTTTGTGGCCGGCTTCTAGTCCAACTCATCCAAAACAATTTATGGCCTTAAACGACAATATTTCTTTTTTGCAGGAAAGTTTAATACGCGCGCTCGCATTAAAAATTTCTGGGAAAATCGTAGTCGTTACCAGGAAAGATATTGAAAATGAATGTACTCTGCAGATAAAAAAACTGGCAGATCGTTCAGAAGAAATGGACGCAAGAAAACTTCTTGCAGAATCAATAGTCCTGGCAGAACCTGCGCCAAAGCACACTTCAGCGGCAATCATGCTTGGTGTAAGTTTAATAAACAAACTTGAACCAGATTCTTCCCACACTTTTCTTGTGCTTACAAGCGATCACGTAATCACTCCAGTAAGCCAGTTTGCAAAAGACTGTAAAAATGCGGCCAACGCAGCCGAAAAAGGCAAATTTGTCTGCTTTGCAATTGCGCCAACACAGCCAGCGACAGGTTACGGCTACATAAAGGCCGGAAAAGACTTAACTGGCGAAAACCACACTTTTAAAATCGAAAATTTTAAAGAAAAACCTGACGAAGAAACCGCAAAACAATATTTTGAGTCGGGCAATTATTTTTGGAATTCGGGAATGTTTGCCTTTGAAGGAAAAATGTTCCTGAACGAAATGCTTTCGTGCACTCCAAAAATAAGCAATGCCTTTGAAGCCGTTACAAAAGGCAAAAAACCTTCTCTAAAGCAGGTTAATGGAGTTTATGTAATAAAAAACTGGCCGGAAATGGAAATCACTTATCAAGACGTTCCATCAATTGCCGTTGACAAGGCTATTGCCGAAAAATCTGAGAATGCAGCGGTCGTAAAAGCTACATTCAAGTGGACAGACGTTGGCAGCTGGGACACTTTCAGTGAACTTTGCACAAATCCTTTGAACAACAAAGTCGTTCAGGTTGAATGTGCAAACAATTTTGTTTATTCAGATATTCCAGTAAGCTTATGCGGAGTTAAGGACTTAATTGTCGTTGCAAAAAACGGAAAGCTTCTCGTCATGAAAAAAGGCGAAAGTTCGCTTGTTCGCTCGGCAGTAAAGGCAATTGAGCAGTAGCTGCGCAAAAATTGCGGTTCAATTTTAGAAAATATTTATTCATATAAAATGAGGTAAGATATGAAAAAGATTATCAGTGGAAAAGTTCGTGAAGTTTACGATCTTGAAGACGGCCGTATGGTTATCGTTACAACGGACAGAATTTCAGCATTTGATGTAATTCTTCCTACAATGATTACAGACAAGGGCAAGGTATTAAATGCTCTTTCTAACTTTTGGTTTGACTTTACAAAAGATATTGTAAAAAACCATATGATTTCTTCAGATTTAAAGGATATGCCGAAAGAATTCAACAGCCCGGAATTTGAAGGACGCACAATCCTCGTAAAAAAACTCAAGATGATTCCTTACGAAGTAATTGTCCGCGGCTACATGTTCGGTTCTATGTACGAGGCCTACAAAAAGGGCGAACCATTTCTTGGCCACAGTTTTGACAAAGAGTACAAACAGGCAGAAAAACTTGACGAGCCGATTGTAACTCCATCAACAAAAGCCGCCGAAGGCCACGATATAAACGTGACAATCGATTACATGAAAAAAGATCTTGATGAAAAGTTTCCCGGAAAAGACCTTGGAAGCAAAATCGAAAAAACAGCACTTGCAATTTACAAAAAATGTTATGAACATGCGCTCAAAAACGGGATCATAATTGCAGACACAAAATTTGAATTCGGTCTTGACGAGAACGGAGAGCTTGTTCTTGGCGATGAAGTTTTGACTCCAGATTCAAGCCGCTTCTGGAATGCAGAAACTTACAAAGCAGGAACAAGTCCTGCAAGCTACGACAAGCAGTTTATCCGCGACTGGCTCAAAGAAAACAACCTTGCCGGTGATCCGACGATAAAAAGCGTTCCAGCAGAAGTTGTTGCAGAAACTTCAAAGCTCTATCACGAATGTGTAAAAAAAATCACTGGAAAAGACCTGTAACTTTTTCAAATCAGATTAAAGAATAAAAAAGGCTGTCTTTATGAAGTTGTTTCCATAAGACAGCCTTTTGTTTTATTCAGATTTATCTTTTTGAATAGTTTTTTTCTACCCAGTTAAGATATTCTCCTGAAAGAATATGGTTAATCCAAGCTTTATTGTTCAGGTTCCATTTTACAGTCAGCAAAAGTCCCTGCTCAAAAGACATTTTTCTTTCCCAGCCGAGTTCAGTTTTTATTTTTGTACAATCGATTGCATAACGCTGGTCATGTCCAGGTCTGTCTTTTACGTGAGTAATGGTGTTTTTTATGTCAGATTCGCTCATGCCGGTTTCTTTAGCTGTAAGCTCGATAAGCTTGTCGAGAAGCGTAATATTCTGCCATTCATTTTCGCCGCCGATATTGTATTTTTCGCCTGTTTTTCCATTATTCAAAATGAGCCAAACTGCGCGGTTGTGATCTTCAACATAAATCCAGTCGCGGATATTTTTTCCTTCGCCATAGACAGGAAGATTTTTCTTTTCCTGCATATTTAAAATCATCAGCGGAATAAGTTTTTCCGGGAACTGATACGGACCGTAATTGTTTGTACAGTTTGAAAGAGTAATTGGAAGCCCGTAAGTGTGATAATACGCCATTACAAGATGGTCGCTCGAAGCTTTGCTTGAAGAATAAGGTGAACGGGGATCATAAGCAGTTTTTTCTGTAAAATATCCCGTAGGCCCCAAAGAACCGTAAACTTCATCAGTAGAAATATGGTGGAACAGAACATCGTCGCGAGGATTGTCGAGGCTTACTCCCCAGTAGCTGCGGGCAACATCCAAAAGAGTATAAGTACCGAATATGTTCGTTTTTATAAAAGTTTCAGGTCCCAAAATCGAGCGGTCTACATGGCTTTCTGCCGCAAAATGAACAACTGTATCAATATCATACTGCTTAAAAATTCTTTCGATCTCGCTTCTATCACAGATGTTTACTTTTTCAAAAAAATAACGGCGTTTTGAAGGATCTTTTTCGCCTGAACCAAAAGTTTTGTCAATGTCTTCTAGAGTTTCTCCATTTCCTGCGTAAGTAAGGCAGTCAACGTTGATTATTCTTCCTGAAAAATTTGCATCTTCAAAGGCCTTCTCGCCGCTTGTTGATTTTCCAAAAAGATAATGAATAAAGTTTGAACCGATAAAGCCGGCTCCGCCTGTAACAAGCACATTCTTAAGTTTTCTCATATTTTTCTCCCATAAAAAGTCA